>NZ_SDXQ01000007.1:0-59240 GCF_006964045.1 Arthrobacter sp. TS-15
AATCAACGCGGAGTCAGGCCCCACGTCCCCCACAACATCTGAGCCGAATTCGACCTGCGTCGTCGTGTTCATAGGCGCATCTCCGGTGGTGACGAAACCGTCGAGGCGGCCGAGCCGGATTTTTGGGCCGCGGCGTGGCGGGCATCGCGAAGCGGGCACGGCCCAAAATCCGGCGCGGGCGCCGCCCCAAGAACCCTCACGGTGTTAGATCGAGCATCAGGACGTCGCGGCGGATCCAGTTGAGGACCTCGTCCAGGCCTTCGTCCGTTTTGAGGTTGGTAAAGCAGAACGGCTTGTTGCCGCGGAACTCTTTGGAGTCCCTCTCCATGACTGAGAGGTCCGCTCCGACGTGGGGCGCGAGGTCTGTTTTGTTGATGATGAAGAGGTCGGATTTGATCATGCCTTGGCCGGCTTTGCGGGGGATTTTTTCGCCTTGGGCTACGTCGATGATGTAGATGGAGAAGTCGACGAGTTCTGGGCTGAAGGTTGCGGAGAGGTTGTCGCCGCCGGATTCGACGAAGATCACTTGCAGGTCGGGGTGCCTGGTCTTGAGTTCGTCGATGGCTGCGGTGTTCATGGAGGTGTCTTCGCGGATGGCGGTGTGGGGGCAGCCGCCGGTTTCGACGCCGATGATCCGGTCCTCGGGCAGGATGCCGTTGGCGGCGAGGATTTTGGCGTCTTCGATGGTGTAGATGTCGTTGGTGATGGCGGCCATGGAGATGTCGCGGCTCATGTGCCGGGTGATGCGTTCAACGAGCTGGGTTTTGCCTGCTCCGACGGGCCCGCCGACGCCGATTTTGATGGGTTCTGTCATGTTGTCTGTCCTTTGCACTTGCTAGCTCATGAACATGCGGGCACGTTGCCGTTCGTGCCGCATTTGTGAAATTTCGAGGCCGGGGCTGACGGCCCCAAAGTCGTCCCAGCACAGCTGTGCTACATCCTGGATGGCGGCAGCAACGGCGTCGTGCGCGTCCCGAAGTACCCGCTGCCCGGCGTTCTGCCCGAGCGGTATGGCCCGCACGGCGTTCTGCGTCAGCGAGGTAACGGTGGCAAACAGATAGGCAGACAACGCCGCCTCAAAGGGAACCCCCAAAGACCGCGCAATGACGCCAAAAGCCAGAGGTTGATGCCCCGAGGCCAACCCCGCCCGAACGAGCCCCCGATACTCTTCCAACTCAGCCGACGGGAACACCTCCCCGCCAATTTCCAACAACCGCCCACCCATTTTGAGCGAAGCCTCCCGCACTTCCCGAGCCAACAACTGCGAAGACAACACCCCATCCAGCAAGCCGACATCCACCCCCTCATAAAGAAAGCGAACGGCCAACCCCTCGGAAAAGACCAACTGCTGCCCCACAAAAGCACCCAACCACTTCCCAAAAGTGATCTCATCACGAACCAACTCACGGTGGATGTAGCTCTCAAACCCCAAAGAATGAGCAAACGCCCCCGTAGGCAAAGCTGAGTCAGTCAACTGTTGAAGAGCAAGCTGATATGTCGGGCTCAAGCCGCACCGCCGCCGGTGCGGTCTGTGCGCTGGAGCGGAGCTGGGAAGGGGGCCGCGGCGTGGCGGGCCCCGCGGGGGGCCCACTGCCGCGAGGGCCCCGACCTGAGCTTGCGAAGGTTGGGAGCGGCTGGGGACGGGCACGGCCCCCTTCCCAGTGGAGCGCAAGCGCGCGCACCCAACCTGATGCGACGCATGACTCTAGTGCGAATGCTCTGCATGGCGGAATGGCACCGGCATGACCCGCTCTTGCCTGTCGTAGGGGACGCCGACGCTCTTCAAATAGTCTTCGACCGTGTGGTCGTACTGGCACACCATGACTTCGGCCCCGTATTCAGACGCAGCGTCGAAGAATTGTGCCTGCAAATGCCGGTTGCCGAGCGAATGTGCCACGACGCCCATTTCGTGGATGCTCCGTGGCCCTATGACCAGGACGTCGGTGGGCAGTACGGAGATGATGATGACGTTGTTGTCGTTGATGGCGAGGATGTCGCCGTCTCGGAGGTCTCCGGTGCCGGTGGGGAGCCGGATGCCGAGTTCTTTGCCGTGGTCGGTGGTGACGCGTTGGATGCGTTTGACGAGGAGGGCGCTGGGCAGCACTACTTTTTCTTTGTGGTGGCCTGTGTAGTCAGCGGGTTGTTCGTGGAGGTTGCCCAGGATTTTTTCGATGATCATGGTGGCTCCTAGAAGAGGAAGTAGCGCTGGGCCATGGGCAGCACGTCGGAGGGCTGGGAGGTGACTTCGACGCCGTCGACGGTTACCTTGTAGGTTTCGGGGTCGACGGCGATGTCCGGGGTTTCGCCGTTGTATTTGAGATCCGCTTTGCTGAGGTTGCGGATGCCGGAGACGGGTTTGATGATGCGTTCGAGGCCGAGGTCTTCGGGCACTCCGGCGTCAATGGCGGCCTGGGACAGGAACGTGATGGACGTTTGTTGGCGGGCCTTGCCGTAGGTTGCGAACATGGGCCGCATGGTGCGCGGTTGCGGTGTGGGGATTGAGGCGTTGGAGTCTCCCATGAGTGCGTAGGCGATTTGGCCGCCTTTGATGACGAGTTCGGGTTTCACACCGAAGAACGCGGGGTCCCAGAGGACCAGGTCTGCGAACTTGCCTTCTTCCACGGATCCGATGACGTCTGCCATGCCTTGGGCGATGGCGGGGTTGATGGTGTATTTGGCCACGTAGCGCTTGAGCCGGAAGTTGTCGGATTCGGCGGAACCATGCGCGGTTCCGGATGGATCCTTCAGAACCCCGCGCTGGCGCTTCATGGCATCGGCCACCTGCCAGGTACGCGTGACCACCTCGCCGACGCGGCCCATGGCCTGGGAGTCGGACGATGTGATGGCGAAGATGCCGAGGTCGTGGAGGACGTCTTCGGCGGCGATGGTTTCGGCGCGGATGCGGGAGTCGGCGAAGGCCACGTCTTCGGGGATGTCCGGGTTGAGGTGGTGGCAGACCATGAGCATGTCCAGGTGCTCTTCGATGGTGTTTTTGGTGTAGGGCAGCGTGGGGTTGGTGGACGCGGGGAGCACGTTGGGCAGCCCGGCGATTTTGATGATGTCCGGGGCGTGGCCTCCGCCTGCGCCTTCGGTGTGGAACGTGTGGATGACCCGTCCATCGATCGCGCGAATGGTGTCTTCCACGAAGCCGCATTCGTTGAGGGTGTCCGTGTGGATGGCTACTTGGACGTCGTATTCGTCGGCAACGCGCAGGGACATGTCAATAGAGGACGTGGTGGAGCCCCAGTCCTCGTGGACTTTGAGCCCCACTGCACCGGCGCGGATCTGTTCTGCGAGGGGCTCGACGGCGGAGGCGTGGCCCTTCCCGAACAGGCCGATGTTGACCGGGAGCCCTTCGGCGGCTTGCAGCATCCGTGAGATGTGCCAGGCGCCGGGCGTGATGGTGGTGGCTTTGGTGCCTTCGGCTGGGCCGGTGCCCCCGCCAACCATCGTGGTGATGCCATTGCAGAGCGCCGCCGGGACCTGCTCCGGGGAGATGAAGTGAATGTGGGTATCGATGCCGCCGGCTGTGAGGATCTTCCGTTCACCCGCGATGATTTCCGTGCTGGCGCCGATCACGATGTCCACGCCGTCGGTGATCTGCGGGTTGCCTGCCTTACCGATCTTGAAGATGTGGCCGTCCTTTAAGGCCACATCCGCTTTGTAGATACCGGTGTAATCCAGGATTACCACGTTGGTGATCACGGTGTCCGGGATGTCCTCCGCGCGGGTGAGCTGACCGTTTTGGCCCATGCCGTCTCGGATGACTTTGCCGCCGCCGAACACCACTTCTTCGCCGTATACCGTGTAGTCCTTCTCGATTTCGAGGAACAGTTCGGTGTCGGCAAGGCGGATGGCGTCACCGGTGGTCGGGCCGTACAGTTCGGCGTACTGCTTGCGGGGAATCTCGAAACTCACTGGTGGTCCCTTTCCGCTGCGACGCCCGGGCGGGGTTCCCCGGTTACTGAAGTTCCGCCGTCGAGCTTTCCGTTAACTGCGTTGCTGAGGCCGTGCACCTCGCGCGTCCCCGCGAGTTCGATCAGGTGGACCGTCTTCCTGTCCCCTGGCTCGAACCGTGCGGCAGTACCCGCGGGGATGTCCAGCCGACGGCCGTAGGCGGCTTCGCGGTCGAATTCCAGGGCCCTGTTGGCCTCGGCAAAGTGATAGTGCGAACCGACCTGCACGGGGCGGTCGCCGCGGTTCACAACCTCGACGGCGATCGCCTGGCGGCCGCTGTTACACACGACGGGACCGGGCTGGAGCCTGTATTCACCGGGGATCATGGGGGCTCCTAACGGATGGGGTTGTGGACGGTGACCAGCTTGGTGCCGTCGGGAAAAGTGGCTTCGATCTGGACGTCGTGGATCATCTCAGGCACGCCTTCCATCACGTCTTCGCGGCGCAACAGGGTGCTTCCGTAGCTCATGAGTTGGGCGACTGACTTGCCGTCGCGGGCGCCTTCGATGAGCTCGTAGCTGATGATCGCCACAGCTTCGGGGTAGTTCAGTTTGAGCCCCCTCCCTTGGCGACGCCGTGCGAGGTCGGCGGCCACCACGATCATGAGTTTCTCCTGCTCACGGGGCAAAAGATGCATGGTTACTCCTGGGACGCCGGGCACTTGGACATTGTGTTCAGCGTAGGGAGCGGAAGTTTCGGCTACGTTTCCACGGCGTCACGGGCGGGGGTCGATTTCTCAGGAATTGACCTCAACCATTGTTGAGGTTCTAGCATCAATGAGGTGTGCGTCTGAGAGGCCGCCATCCCCACCAGCCCCATGAAAGTGCGTTAATGACCCATCCCAAGCCCGTGCCATCCGAGCTAGTCGGCGAACTTTTCAGGGCCGCGTTCCGCGCCCATCCGGCAGGAGTCTCGATTGTCACAGCAACGGGACCAGAGGGAGCAGTGGGGCTGACGGCATCATCGGTGGCATCTGTGGCCGTGGATCCGGCGATACTCGCTTTCTCTGTGACCGGCGGGCGATCAGCCTCCGTCATCGCAGCCGCGCAAACAATCGTGGTGCATCTGGTGGGCGCCGATCAGCTGGAGCTCGTCCGCGCCTTCGCGGACCCATCCGCCCCGCGATTCACGGACACCATGGAATGGGAGGTCCTGCCCACAGGAGAGCCCCTGCTCAAGGAGGCCGTCTGGGCATTACGGTGCGAAATCATCCATCGGGCGCCGCTGGGGGGCTCAGTGCTGCTGGCAGCGAAAGTTGTGGACATCCGGGCTAACCCGTCCGGTTCAGCTCCACTGGTTTATCACAACCGGGAGTTCCACACGCTGCTCGCGGGTGTTCCAGCCGGGGCTTAACTGCGGCTTAACTGCGAGGTTAGGTCTTCATGAGTGCCACGTAGCCTACGCCCACCGGGTTTCGATCGCGGCAGGCCGCAGCTGGCTGGCGCGGATCCTCTCCAGATCGAACTTGTTGCTGCGGTCGAAGTTGAAGATGCCGTTCTTCTCCTGGAACACATCCGTCAGCTGCGTGTAGCAGTAACCGAACATATCCTCGTTCTCCAGCAATACGGCACAGAGTCCATCGAATCGGGTGTAGAACTCTTCCTCACTGCTGACGCGCTGGCCGTAGCCCCATGAAGAGGCGACGTCGCTTCCGTCCACGGCCTGGCGGGCCTCAAGTTCGTTCCACCAGATCCCGCCGAATTCGGAGACGAAGTAGGGCTGGCCTGCATAAGGCACTGAATACTCCTGGCCGTCCGCCGTGCGGTTGATGTACGGCTTTCCGTCCGCAAGGCCCTGTTGTTCCATGCGGAACCGGTCCGGATCCTGTTCATACGAGTGCGAGTCGTAAATGTCGGTCTCCCGAATGCGATGTGAGTAACCGGAGGCATCGATGACCGGACGCGTAGGATCAGCGAGCTTGGTGGCAAGGAACATGGCTTCCGTGACGTCATCAAGTATCGTGGGGCGATCGTGCATCACTTGGTGGGTCTCGTTGAGAGGGCACCAACCAATGATGGAGGGGTGATTGAAATCGCGCTTGAGCACCTCCAGCCATTGCGCCACGAAGCTCGCTGTGGGCCTTTGATTGTGACCCACCGTTCCGCCGCCGGAGACACCCCAGTCGCCGAACTCACCCCACACCAGGTAACCCAGGCGATCGGCGTGATAGAGGAAGCGTTCCTCAAAGACCTTCTGGTGAAGCCGGGCACCATTGAAGCCTGCGGCCATGGACAATTCAATGTCCTTGACGAGGGCAGCATCGTCCGGCGACGTCATCAAGGACTCCGGCCAGTAGCCCTGATCCAGGATCAGCCGTTGGAAGACTGCTTTGCCGTTGATGCGGACCACTTTGCCGTCCAAGGCAACCGATCGAACCGCTGCGTAGCTGCTGACCTGATCAATCACATTGCCGGAGGAGTCGCGGACGCTGACCTCCAGGTCATAGAGGAAAGGATCTTCGGTGGACCAAGGGCGCAGTGATTCTGCAGGGATTTCCAGTCGAAGGGAGGGCGTGAGATCCAGGTCGGCTTTGGCCGCGGCATCTACACGCAGCTCGCTGCCATCGCTGAGGACGGCGGTGACAGAATGTCCACTTCGGTTCTGGCTGACCGGCACCTCCAGGGTGATGCTGGAATCGGCAAGGTTGGGGGTCATGCGGAGGCGTTTGATGTGAATCTCAGGCACCGCTTCCATCCAGACGGTCTGCCAAATTCCGGTGGTCCGCGTGTATTGGCAGTGGGTGTTGTTGTACCAGGTGGCTTGCTTGCCCCGGGCCTGCATCTCGTGCCGTGAGTCTCTGGCTCGAACCACAACCACGGCGTCAGTACCGGGCTCTGCCACTCCTCCGAGGTCTGCCGTGAAAGGCGTGAAGCCACCACGGTGACGGGCTACTTCCACGCCGTTTACCCACACCGTGGCGTCGTGATCCACCGCGCCAAAATGCAAAAGGACGTTCTGTCCGGCCCACTCCTGAGGGATGGACACGGTGCGCCGGTACCAGACGGCTTCCATGAAATCTACGTGCTCAATCCCCGAAAGGGCGGACTCCGGTGCGAACGGAACCAGGATCCGGCTGTTGAGTTCACGCGTGGTGAGTCCGCGCTCCAAACCGGAGTCACCGGCGTCGATCTCAAATTCCCAGTTGCCGTTGAGGTTCAGCCATTTGTCACGGACCAGCTGTGGACGGGGATGCTCGGGCTTGGGGAGGGAGGGAATCACATCAGAGTACGTCAAGGCCTGTCCTTCAAAAACGGGATGGAGGAGTCATTCCAGTGAAGCGCATGCCATGGAAATTTGCACTGGCACCGGGAATCGTGCCATTCCTCCACCTCGTCCTGGTCAAGAATCGGCCTAGTTGTTTCGGCCCCGAGCCGCAACGCTCCACTGCTCCACCACAGCCCCGCCGCGCACCACAGTGACCTCGTCCACCAGATTCATAGTGAGGCACACATGGTTGGGGATGACTCGGAGCCGCGTGCCCAAGGGCGGCAGTTCCGAGGAGTCCGGCCACACAACCGTGGCGTGGTGCTCGGACAACGCCGTGACGCGAGCCTCAGGGAATTCGGGGAGCCGCCCGTACCCGGTAGCCCAGTCCGGGCGGTCACTGCCCAGGATCTTGCTGCCGGCGTCCACCACAACCCGGCGCACGTTCCCGCCACGGGCTTCGTGCCTGCTGACCACTGTGGCGGCGACCGTCAGAGCGATGTCATCCCAGCCGCAGCGCTCCAGTTCCAGTTGCTGGGCGTCGCCGAACACGTAAACTCCGGGACGCAGTTCCGTGGCTGCGGATTCACCGGTGATCAGGGCCGTGGGCGTGGACCCCCCGCTGATGGTCCTCACGTGGAAACCAGCGGAAGTCAGCGCCGTTGCCGCAAGACCCAGCGCTTCATTCTCGTTACCCACAGCACCTGTGGGCATGCCGGGCTTGTAGCTATGCCCCGGGAAGGTGAAAACACCGGCCACGGCCAAACCCGCCGCCGTGGCTGCCCTGGCAACATCCACCACCTCGTCCGGCAGGACTCCGCTTCGGTGGTGCCCGCTGTCCACTTCGATCAGCACCTCAATACTGCCGGCATCCGCGCCAAGCTGGCCGCCCATCGCCGTCGCGCTTTCCATCGAATCCACGCCGACGGCGAGGCGGCACGTGGCCGTCAACGCGCGAAGACGTTCCGCATGCGGCGCTTCAACCCAGAGGGGGTAAGCGATGAAGATGTCCTTCACGCCGTCCGCAGCGAAGACCTCGGCCTCCCCGATCGTGGCCACAGTGATGCCAACGGCTCCCGCGGCGAGCTGCTTGCGCGCAATTTCCAGCGTCTTGTGCGTCTTCACGTGCGGACGGAGTCCCAGCCCGCGCCCGCGCATGCTCGCTGCCATCCGTTCGATGTTCCGGTCCAGGACATCGGTGTCGATCATGACGGCAGGGGTGATGAGGGCGGCAGGAATAGCGTTCATTCATAAAACCCTAGCGGCCGGGACAATGACGACCTACGGAGCGGACTGCCTGACCCGCATTTCGAACGCCGCCGCCGGCTGCTGGACGGCACGCAGCGCATCTTTGCTTTCGATCCGCTGGATGAGGAGTTCGACGGCCCGCTCCGCAATTTCCGCCCGCCCCGGCGCCACAGTAGTCAACGACGGCGACGCGAACCGCGACTCGTCAATGTCATCGAACCCGGCCACGGCAATCTCCTCCGGGACTTTCCGGCCACGGAGCAGGAGTTCGTGCATCGCCCCTAAAGCGAGGGCATCGTTGAGCCCGAAAACGGCGTCGAATTCCACGCCGCTGTCCAGCAACCGCGCGGTGGCGTCAGCACCGCCGTCGCGCCTCCAATCGCAGGGGACCACCAGCGCCGGGTCATGCTCCACCCCGGCGTCAGCGAGCGCAGCCCGGTAACCGCGAAGGCGGAGGCCGTTGCTGCCGGCTTCGTCGCCGTCGTGCGCGCCCAGGACGGCTATACGACGGCGGCCGCCCGCCAGCAGGTGCGTGGTGACGGCGGCGGCAGCCTCCTGGTTTTGGATGAGGACCATGTCCAGCCGGGGGTCCTGCACGAATTCGCCCAGGAGGACCAACGGTTTCTTGCCGGCGGAGGCGATGATCTGCTCGGCTTGCAAGGCCAGTGGGATGAAAAGGAGGCCGTCGGTGAGGCTGCGGAACTGGCCCTGAAGCGCAGCTTTCTCGTGCTCTGCCTCGTTGCCGGATTGCTCCACCAAAACCCGGTAGCCGCGGGCCCAAGCGGCCTTCATGATGTCCGAGGCCAGCTCGGCATAGTACGGGATGGAGAGGTCGGCCAGCACCAGCCCGAGCATGTTGGTCTTTCCGGAGCGGAGGCTTCGGGCCGTCAGGTTTGTTTGGTACCCGAGCTCTTCAATAGCATCAAGGACCCGCTGCTTGGTGGCGGGCCGGATGAACTCGTAGTTATTGATGACATTGGAGACCGTCTTCAAGGACACTCCTGCCGCGCGTGCGACGTCGTTCATGGTCACGGCCATGCAGGGCTCCTTCTGGTTCATTTCCGGCTCGGTATACATCGTTGCAGATGTAGTGAGGTGTCCGCGCCTGCGCCCCGCCACCTGTCACATTCCGCTCATCCCCGTGCAACGCGCCTGCAACATAGATGCGCAATGCTGGGGGCAACGGACGGATACAGCTGAGGGGAGCAGACATGAGCATTGCAAACAGGGATCTATTTCAGGCACTGAAAACGCAGGCCAGCCTGGCGCAGGCATTCGGCACCATGCCGGGTAGCCAGGACGAGCCACACGCACTGAAGCCGGGTGAATACGTTGAGGCTTGGCACAACGGCCGCCTCTATCACCGGGGCACCGTGGTCAAAACAGTAGTGGGCACGGACCTCTTTTGGCTCCAGGACGAAACCGGCAGCCGACGCCTGCTGGACATGGAATCCATGGAGATCGTGACCGGTGACCAGCCTGCCCCGGCGCCCGCAACGCAGGCACCGGAGCCGACCCTGTCAGCCACTGTGACACCAATTTCTGCGTACCCCATGTTCCACGACGGCACGCAGCAGATCGCCTAGCTCTCTGGCGATTCGCCTATGAGTCCAGCGACAACCGGATCATGCTCCAACTCACGGCCGGAAGCTCTGCGGTGAGCCGACCGCCGTCGAGCTTTGCACTGACGTTTTCGGACGGCAGGACTGACGTCGAGTCGTCAGCCGTTGCCTGCCAGTACGGGTCCTTGTTCGTGTAGGTCACGGCCTCGATGACTTTGCTTGCGCCGAGGCTTCCGACGGCGGCATCCAGTGTCAGCACGTCCGTCGCCGAGCGGTTCACAGCGAAGACCACGGCCTCTTTGGCTTCGGCGTCATAGGTCGCCACAGCTGACAGTGACGTGAACCCGGACGTCTTTTCACTCTCCAGCTGCGGGGATTCGACGGCGAGGTTCAGCACCGTGCCCGAGGCATGCTGCGAGGTAAGCGCGAACGGGTGGAACGTGGTCTGCTTCCAAGCCCGGCCACCCGGCTCGGTCATGATCGGTGCGATCACGTTGACCAACTGGGCCAGGCTGGCAGAATGCACCCGGTCCGTGTTCCGCAGCAGCGTAATGAGGAGATCGCCCACCACCACGGCGTCCGCCACGGTGTAGCGGTCCTCGAGCAGCACCGGTGCCACAGGCCAGTCATCCCCTGTGGGTGCCTTGGATTCGTCGCGCGACATGTGCCAGACGTTCCACTCGTCAAAGGAAATATTGACCTGCTTATCGGACTTGGTGGACGACTTCACATGATCGATGTGTGAAACCAGGTCCTTGATAAAGGCCTCCATCCGGTGCCCGGCAGACAGGTGTTCCTGCAGGTCCCCGAAGTCCTCGAAGTACTGGTGCGCGGAAATCAGATCCACCAGCTCGTACGTCTCATTGAGGACCACACGCTCCCATTCGCCGAACGTGGGCATGGTGGGCGCCGAGCTCCCGCAGGCAACCAGCTCCAGGTCCGGGTTGACCATCCGCATGGCCCGGGCAGTCTCCGCCGCGACCCGCGCGTACTCGCCGGCCTTTTTGTGGCCGATCTGCCAGAAGCCGTCCATCTCATTCCCGAGGCACCACATGGTGATGTTGTGAGGCTCGACGGCGCCATTCGCTTTGCGCTGTTCGGACAGGGCCGTCCCACCCTTGATGTTGGAGTATTCCAGCAGATCCAATGCTTCCTGTGTGCCCCTGGTGCCCAGATTCACGGCCATCATGGGTTCGACTCCGGCCTTCGCTGACCATTTGGCGAACTCGTCCACACCCACCAAATTGGGGTCGCTGGAGTGCCATGCGAGGTCGAGGCGCGTGGGGCGGTCCTCCTTGGGCCCTACCCCGTCTTCCCAGCGGTAGCCCGAGACGAAGTTGCCGCCCGGATAGCGGACCGTGGAGACGCCGAGTTCCTTGGTGAGTTCCAGGACGTCGGTGCGGAAACCGTCGTCGTCGGCTTTGGGGTGCCCGGGTTCGAAGATGCCCGTGTACACACACCTGCCCAGGTGCTCCACGAAAGCGCCGAACGTCTTCCTCCTGACAGGGCCCACGACGAACGCGGGGTCGATGGTGATTTTGGCCGTAGGGTTTTCTGGGTTTCCCAAAGGGTGGGTCCTTGTCTGCTGGTTATTGCGGGTTTCTACAACGTTATAGAAACCATGCTGGCGTTACGCATGGGTGGGAGTCAAGAGATTTTTTTCGGGAAACCCCACCCAACGGACAATTCACCCTGCCGCGCGGCGGTGATTTGTCCGTTGACGGGGGTCAGAGCGCCCGCGCGTCCGGGCGGAGACAAAAAACAGGCCGGAGACTCAAGGTCTCCGGCCTGTCTAGGAGGGTGGGCCCTGTGGGGATCGAACCCACGACCCACGGATTAAAAGTCCGATGCTCTACCAACTGAGCTAAAGGCCCCTCCAGCTGTTGAAACAGCCATAAATACTGTACCCCAAGGTCAAGGCCAGCGAGGAACTGAAGGTGACGTGCGCCGTCGTGACCCACTCTGAACCGCGGACGACGACGGCGGGAGCCTGGGGCGGCGTGTCGAACCCTATGCGGCGCCAAAGTAGGTGGTGGCGGCACCGGGCGCCGACTGGCCAGGGTCCTCACTCGACCCCACCAGAGCACAGGAGTACGGTGAACTCATGAGCGAACAGCCAGGATCACGTGCGTACGGCGGAGCGAACAGGCACCACAAGCCCAAGCCCTTCGCGCCCATCGATTTCGAACCGTTCGCAGGTGGTGCCGACCCCGCGCGGGTCTCGGAAGCAGCCCACCTCGCCGCCCAAGCCCTGGTCAGACGCGGCCGCGACAGCGACGATCCCACGGTCACAAGCCGGCTGGTGAAGCTGGCTGACGAGCAGGGCCTCGAAGCCATCGCCGAGATGTGGGCCGAAAGTCCCGCGCGCTCGTTGCCCGGCGCGCTCTGGAGGCTCTATGCCCTCCGCGCCGCCACCATTCAGAATCCTGAGAGGATCTCCGTTTACTTCAGGGCCGGTCGCGACACCGCGCAGGTGTCCAATGTGGTGGCAGGTGCCGCTGAGCCGCCGGGAGCCGAGGAAATGAAGACCATGGCTGACGCCATCTTGTCCGGCGCTTTCGACGGCGAGTTCGACGTCGCGCTGGAACGTTCCGCCGCTTTCTGCCGCGTAGTGGCGCTGGGCCAGGCGACTCTTGCCGACGGCGCGGAGCACAGTAACGAGGGCCATGCCAGCAAGCTCACCCGCAATTCACACCAGCTGGTGAAGACCGCCGAAGACCTTGAGCACGCGGCCAATGCGTGGCGCCTGGGTGAGCTGGACTAGCCGGAAAAAGGGGCCAAACCTACCCACGTCGGGCCCGGCCTGTCAATGTTGACTTAGCCCGCCTGACGGTGAAAACTAAAGCTGGTGTCGAACCGCGAAACCCCCGGGCTTCAACATATAGCCGCTTCGAGCGGCCTACCGCCGAGAGGCGTATCCGGTTCGGCACCATTTTTATGCCCAAACGCCGAAGGCCCGGACTGGCAGTGATGCCGGCCCGGGCCTTCGCGGTATTAACTACTTCAGCGTGACCGTGGTCTCAGCTGTTTCCTTCTTGTCATGATCAAGGTCGCCGGCAGCATCCTGCGGCGTCATGGTCACCTTGATTTCGGTTTCCTTACCGGCCGTGTAGGCAAAGTTCTCCGCAATGTTGAAGGACTCACCCGGCTTCAGCACGAACGGGTCCTTCTCCTTCAGCTTCACGCCGGAGCTGGAAAGTCCGTGCTTCTTGTACCCATCGCTGCTGGAGTCCGAAGGCATTCCGCCGAGGTACTTCCAGTCCGTGTACTTTGCGTTGGGAGTGATCAGCGAGTGGCTCAGGGGGATATCAGCTGAAGAGGTGTTGGTCACCACGTAGTTCAGGTACACCACGGGGTCGCCCTTCTTGAGCAGGTTTTCCTTGGTTTCCTTGTCCACGAACATGCTGTCCTTGGATGCAACGTCAGTGGCAACCTGGTAGACATCCACACTGAAGCTGTCGCCCTTGATGGTGCCCAGTTTGTCCCCGGCCTCGGAGATGGGCAGTGCCCAGGCGGCTACCTTGTACGAGCCGGAGGAAGTGCCGGCGCCCTCGGACGAGGTGGAGGCCAGCGGGGACGCAGACGCGGACGGTGAAGCCGCGGCGGAGGAGGATGACGACGGTTCGGAACCCGTCGTGGAGCCTGCCGTGGTCCCACCACAAGCCGTCAGAGCCAACAGGCCGGCAGCGGCGATACCGGAAATTTTCATGACATAGTTCAAGCGCATGCTTCCCCCATTCAGTGGATTAATTGGTACTTGACCAAGTGTCGCATGGTTGCGGAGGCACAGCGATGGGGAGAAGTACCCGCAACGCTGCGTGAACTTCGCAGACCCCGCGGCAGTGCCGGTAAAGTTGGGACGGAAACGGGCGGCGTCAAGTCAAACTGCCCGTGCCCACCCGTCCCCAGCCCGGAAGCGACATGAAGCTGCGCCTTTTTCCCCAGGAACCTGCCGGGCTCGTACTGCTCGCGCAGATGGCCGGCGTCATTGTTGCCGCGACTGGAACGCTCTCGGAAATACTCGGCGCGCCGGCCAGCGAGCACCAGCGCCTCGCCGAAGAGCTGCACGAGCACGAATCCAAATCCTTGGACCTCCATTTCGCGCTGCTGACGCACATGCGGACCAGCTTCGTGAACCCGCTCCCCCGCGAGGACATGTACACCCTCTCCCGCCACCTCAACGAGGCCATGGAGAAGCTCGACGCAGCCGGGGACCTCGTAGCGCTCTACAAACTGGACCGACTGCCCAAACGTGCTGCGGACCAGCTGGAGATCATCAGCCGGCAGGCCGAGCTCACCGTGGATGCGATGCGAAAGCTCGAGGACCTGGACGAGCTTGAGGACTACTGGATCGAAATCCTGAGGCTCGCCAAGCGTGCAGAACGCTCCCACCGGATCTGGGTGGCCGAGATGCTCAAGGACATGAAGTCCACGCAGTACGCCCGGCATCGCGACATCGCCAACCAATTGGTGGAAGTTACCAAGGACATGCGGAAGGTCGCCACTCAGGTGGGCAGCATCATCGTCAAGGAATCATGACGTGACCCTCGCCTTCCTGGTCCTCGTCGTTGCTTTGGCCTCCGGGTTCGCGTTCCTCAACGGCTTCCGCGACGTCTCCAACGCCGTCGCACTTTCCACCCGGACCCGCGCCCTCACGCCGTCGATTGCTGTGCTCCTGGCGGCCATCTTCAATTTTGTGGGTGCCATGCTCAGCGGCACGTTCATTCTCGCCTTCACGCAGTCGTGGATCACTCTGCCCAGTGGGACCAGCGGCCTCACCATGCTGGCCTCCGCGCTCACCGCCGCTATCTTGTGGGGCGTCTACGCGTGGTGGCGCGGCATTCCCTTGTCTTCGACGAACTCGCTGGTTGGCGGCCTGATTGGTGCCGGCGCCGCGAGCATTCTTGTGGGCGGGAACGCGGTGGGCGGCATGGACAACGTGCTGCTCGCCCAAGTTGCCCTGCCCCTGCTGCTCTCGCCCGTGATCGCGTTCGTGGCTGCGTACCTGCTGGTTTGGCCAGTGACGTGGGCTGCACGCTACACGCAACCGAACGTGGTCAACCGGCGGTTCCGCCGGGCGCAGGCCGTCTCCACCGCAGCTGTGGCCTTCGGCCATGGCCTCCAGGATGGTCAGCGCACGGCAGCTGTGATGGTGCTCGCGGTCGTGGCCGCGGGCCTGTCCAGTGGCAGCGACGTGCCCCTCTGGACCCTCCTGCTCACCGCCGTCATGCTCACTGCGGGGACGATGTTCGGCGGCTGGCGGATCTCCCACACCCTTGGACACAAACTGATTCGGGTTGATCCATTGCGAGGTTTCGTGGCACAAACCTTGACGTCCGTGATGCTGTTCGTGGGCGCAATCGGTTTTCACCTGCCGCTCTCCACCACCCACACGTTGACCGCGTCCGTGCTGGGCGCCGGCGTGAACCAGCGGTTCCACGCTGTGAATAGGCGCCTGGTCCGGAGAATCCTGCTGTTCTGGGTGGCAACGCCGTTGATCACGGCCGCAGCGGCCTTCATCCTGGAGCTGGCGTTCTCGCCCCTCGCGGACCTCTAACCCTCGCGGACGCACCGAACTAAGTAACAGCAAATGTCGCAGTGAGCCCTCAGTTGGGCAAGAAAAAACGACGGCGGCCGTACCCCCAAGGCGACGGCCGCCGTCGTTCTGTGCCGACTCCCCCCATAGAAGCCGGAATCTGCAGGACCCCTTATCCGAAGCGGCCGGAGACGTAGTCTTCCGTGGCCTTCTGTGCGGGGTTGTTGAAGATGCTGGTGGTGTCAGCGAATTCGATGAGCTTGCCGGGCTTGCCGGTGCCGGCGATGTTGAAGAACGCGGTCTTGTCGGACACGCGCGCGGCCTGCTGCATGTTGTGGGTAACGATCACCACGGTGTACTGGTCCTTGAGCTCGTTGATGAGGTCCTCAACAGCCAGGGTGGAGATGGGGTCCAGGGCGGAGCAGGGCTCGTCCATGAGGATCACCTGGGGTTCAACGGCGATGGCGCGGGCGATGCACAGGCGCTGCTGCTGGCCACCGGAAAGACCGGAGCCGGGCTTGTCCAGGCGGTCCTTGACCTCGTTCCACAGGTTGGCGCCCACCAGGGACTTCTCCACCAGGGCGTCGGCTGCGCCCTTGGAGATCTTCTTGTTATTCAGCTTCACGCCGGCCAGCACATTGTCGCGGATGGACATGGTGGGGAACGGGTTGGGGCGCTGGAAGACCATGCCCACCTGGGTGCGGACCGTTACGGGGTCCACGCCGGGGCCGTAGAGGTTGTCGCCATCCAGGAGGACCTCGCCTTCGACGCGTGCGCCGGGAAGGACCTCGTGCATGCGGTTCAGCGTGCGGAGGAAGGTGGACTTGCCGCAGCCGGACGGGCCGATGAAGGCCGTAACGGACTTGGCCTGGATGTTGATGTTGACGTCCTCGACGGCCAGGAAGTTGCCGTAGTAGACATTGAGGTCTTTGACGTCGATGCGCTTGGACATGGTGTTCCTTTGTTCCTTGGGGGTTTGGAAGTGTGAAGGGGCCGCCATTAACCGGCGGCCGGCCCGGCTAGCGGCCAGTTTTGGGCGCGAACAGACGGGCGATGAGGCGGGCTCCGAGGTTCAGGAGCATCACCAGGATGATCAGCACCAGCGCCGCGCCCCAGGCCCGCTGATCCGACGGCTCAGGGTTGGACGGCGACGTCGGGTTGAGGATCTGCGTATAAATGAACGTGGGCAGCGAGGCCATCCAGCCGCTGAAGACGTTGTTGTTGATGGTGGTGGCGAAGCCGGCGGTCACCAGGATGGGCGCGGTTTCACCGATCACGCGGGCGATTGCCAGGGTGACGCCGGACGCGATGCCGGAGATCGCCGTCGGGATAACCACCTTGGTGACGGTGCGCCACTTCCGGACGCCCAGGGCGTAGGAGGCTTCGCGGAGCTCGTTGGGGACGATCTTGAGCATTTCCTCGCTGGAGCGGACAACAACAGGGATCATCAGGACTGAAAGCGCGACGGCGGCTACCGCACCGGTCTTGGTGCCGGGGCCCACGATGGCGAAGAAGAACGCTGCCGCGAAGAGGCCGGCCACGATCGACGGGATGCCGGTCATGACATCCACGAAGAACGTGATGGCGCGGGCCAGCGGACGGCCGTTGCCGTATTCCACCAGGTAGATGGAGGTGAGAAGACCCACGGGTACGGAGATGACCGTGGCAAGGAGCGTGATCTGGATGGTGCCCAGCAGTGCGTGGTAGATACCGCCCAGGACCGGGGCGCCTTCCTCCACTGCCTTGTTGTCATACGCGCCGGTGACACCGTTCATGGACGTGCCCAGGAAGCCGGGAGTGATGAGGCCGGGAATGCCGTTGACCAGCACGGTGAAGATCACCGAGATCAGGGGCAGGAGTGCAATCAGGAACGAGCCCACCACAAGGCATGTGGCGAGCTTGTCCTTGGCCTTCCTGGAACCTTCAACGGCCCCGCTCCAGGAAACCAGGACCACGGCAAACAGGATGGCGGAGACGATGCCCCAGCCGAAGGCGTTGAAGCCGATGAGCGCCATGATGGCCGCGCCCACAATGAGTGCGACGGCCAGGACAATGTAGGGCGCGAACTTGGGCAACTGGCCCTTGGTGAGCGCTGAGCGCTTGCGGACTACTGTGGCGGACATTTAGTTGGCTCCCGAGAATTCTTTGTGCCGGGTGATGATCCAGCGGGCGATCATGTTCACGCCCAGGGTGATGACGAACAGCACCAGGCCGGCGGCGATCAACGTGTTGACCTTGATACCGCTGGCTTCCGGGAAGTTCAGTGCGATTTCCGCGGCGATGGTCTGGTTGCCGGACTGGATGAGACTGGCAGTGAGGACACCGGAGGAGAGCACCAGGGCAACGGCCATGGTCTCGCCAAGTGCCCGGCCCAAGCCCAGCATGATGGCGCTGATGATGCCCGGACGGCCGAAGGGCAGCACGGCCATCTTGATCATTTCCCAGCGGGTGGCTCCGAGTGCCAGCGCGGCTTCCTCGTGCAGCTTGGGGGTCTGCAGGAAGATTTCGCGGGACAGGGAGGTGATGATGGGCAGGACCATGACGGACAGGACGATGCCGGCGGTCAGGATGGTCTTGCCGGTGGCGGACGCCGGTCCTTCGAAGATGGGGATCCAGCCGAGGTAGGTGGCCAGCCAGTCATAGGCCGGGGAGATCTCCTTGGCCAGGAAAGCCGCACCCCAGGCGCCGTAGACAACGGAAGGGATGGCTGCGAGCAGGTCCACCACGTAGCCCAGGCCGGCAGCGAGCCGGCGCGGAGCGTAGTGGGAGATGAACAGTGCCACGCCGATTGCCACGGGGGTGGCGATGACGAGGGCGATCACGGCGGCAATCAGTGTGCCCACCACGATCGGGGCGATGTAGGCGAAGAAGCCGTTGCCGCCCTGGATGTCCTCAGCCGGAGCGGTCAGGGCAGGGATTGCCTGCACCACAAGGAACAACGCGACTCCGAAGAGGACCGCGAGAATCAGGCACCCTGCGGCCATGGCGGCCCCGGAGAAAACCTTGTCCCCGGCGCGTCCTGCGCCTTGGGAGGTTGTCAGGGAGTTGGTGGTCACTTCACGTTCCTTCAGTCTGGAGTGAACTGGTCTTACATGGCTAAGTTCCCTGCCCCGCACCGGTGCCGCGGTGGCCACCGGAGAGCGGGACAGGGAACTTCAGTGTTCAGCCGGGTTCAGCAAACCCGCCGGGAAACCTTAGGCCTTGGCCTTGATGGTTTCGATAGCGGCCTTTGCCTTGTCCTGCAGCGCCTTGGAGAGCGGTGCGGACTTCGCGGCGTCAGCTGCGGTCTTCTGTCCTTCGTCGGAAACGACGTAGCTTTCGAAGCCCTTGACCAGGTCAGCAACTTCCTTGGTCTCGTAGGTGGTGCAGACAACGTGGTACGAGACCAGGACTACGGGGTAGGCACCCGATGCGGTGGTCTTGCGGTCCAGCTTGATGGCAACATCGTTGGCGGCGCGGCCGTCAACGGGCTTGCCGGCTTCAACGGCCTTGGCAGCGGCTTCAGCGGAGATCTTGACGAATTCGTCGCCCACCTTGATGGAGGCGGTGCCCAGCTTGCCGGAAACGGCGGAGTCATCAGCGTAGGTCACGGCGCCCGGGGTGTCGGTGACGGTCTTGACCACACCGGAGGTGCCCTTGGCGTTCTCGCCTGCCAGGGTTGCGGGCCAGATGCCGGCAGCCTTGTCCGTCCAAACCTCGGGAGCGGAAGCTGCGAGGTAGTCGGTGAAGTTGGTGGTGGTGCCGGAGTCGTCAGAGCGGTTCACGGGGGTGACCTTGAGGTCCGGCAGGGTGACGCCTTCGTTGAGGGCGGCGATTGCGGGATCGTTCCACTTGGCGATTTCGCCGCGGAAGATCTTGGCGACGGTCGCGGCGTCGAGCTTGAGGTCCGTGACGCCGGGGACGTTGAAGGCAACAGCGATCGGGGAGATGTACACCGGGATGTTGATGGCGCCGTCGGGACCGCACTTGGCCTTGGAGCTCTCAAGCTCTTCGTCCTTCAGGTAGGCATCGGAGCCGGCGAACTGTGCCGAGCCGTCGATGATGGCCTTGCGGCCTGCGCCGGAACCGTCCGGGGAGTACTGAACAGTCGCGCCGGAGTTTGCGGCGGAGAAGCCGGCCTTCCAAGCATCCATTGCTGCGCCGGTGGAGGACGCGCCGATGCCGGTCAGGGTGCCGGTGACCTTGGGGCCGGTAGCTGCCGACTGGGTGCCGCCAGTGGTGCCGGTTGCGTTGTCTGAACCGCAAGCAGTGAGCGCGAGAGCGCCGGCTGCGATGACCGCGATTGCCGCGTTGCGGCCGAAGTGAGTTGCCTTCACTTGGATGTGCCCCTTCCAGGGATTCTTCGATGCGGGCCGAACGGAGATTTCGGCGTGCGCGAGCTGTGGACCAATGTGTTCCTTTACTGAAGGTAAGGAGCGCAGGTAACGGGATCTGCAGTGCAAGGTGAACGGAAGATGAACGACGGCGGACCATTGGGTTATGTGGCGCGTGCCACCTTGAGGGGTACCTGGCTTGAGGTAGTTGGGAGGGGTTGGCCAAATACACTTGGAGGCATGGCTGCCGCAAAGGGATTTACTGCAAGCAAGAGGTTCCTGCGCGCAAGAGTCAGGACCGGATTGGTTCGCAGCCGGAATTCGTTGACGCCGGCCATTCAGATGACGGTGTGCGCCGTGGGTGCCTACGCTTTCGCTGAGTACGTGCTGGGCCACCAGGGTCCTTTGTTTGCCGCTACTTCATCCTTGATTGCCCTCGGTTTCTCCCGCGATCCACGCCTGCGCCGGGTGATCGAGGTGGGTCTTGGCTGCACGCTGGGCATCGTGGTTGGTGACCTGCTGCTTCACTGGCTGGGCGCTGGGATCTGGCAGGCCGCCGTCGTGCTTCTTTTTTCCATCCTGCTGGCCAGGTTCCTGGACAGCGGCACCATCTTCACTACCCAACTGGGCTTGCAGTCGTTGCTGGTGGTCCTGCTGCCGGCGCCGGCAGGTGGGCCGTTTACCCGAAGCCTGGATGCCGTGGTGGGTGGCGTTTTTGCGCTGCTGGTGACATTCCTGGTGCCGAAGGACCCGCGCCGGGAGCCCCGTAAGGATGTCCAGAAGATCCTGCATGAGCTTTCGGAGGTGCTGCGTGAGTGTGCCAAGGCCATGATCGACAGCGATTCCACCCAGGCCTGGCATGCCCTGATCCGTGGCCGGAACTGCCAGCCTTTGGTGGATCGGATGCGGCAGACTCTGCGGGCTTCCGGTGAGGTCGCCACACTGGCACCGGCACATCGGAGGCACCGCGATGAGCTTGCCGACTTGGAGCACTCCCTGGAGTACATCGACCTGGCGTTGCGTAACAGCCGGGTGTTTGCCCGGCGCCTCACCAGCGCAATCAACCATGCCGCGTTGTCCGACGAAGCGATCGAGAGCATCTCCGAAGTCCTTCAGGAAACTGCCGCGGCGATCGACGAGATGACCATTGGGTTGTCGGAGCAGAGCGAGGGCACACGGCGGGTGCATCTGCGCCGGGCCCGGAACGAACTTTCAGACATTGCGGCGCGCCTGCATCCCAAGATGCTGGACGTGCAAAGGCTCGAGGGAGAAACCGTGGTGATGCTGTTCCGGCCACTCATGGTTGATCTGCTGGAGGCGAGCGGCATGGAACCGGACGAGGCCCGGGCGGTGCTCCCGGCGCTGTAGCGTCCACCCGGTGGCTAATACTGTCAGTCCCCGCCACTACGCTGGAACCCATGGCTTCCAAGACCTCCCGCGCTTCCAAGACACCCGCTTACAAATGCGCCGAATGCGGCTGGACCGCCATCAAGTGGGTGGGCCGCTGCGGTGAGTGCCAGGCCTGGGGAACCGTGGAGGAGTACGGCGCCACGGTAGCGCGTACGACGGCGGCCGCAACAGTTTTGGAGCCGGCCCGCCGGATCGCTGAGGTGGATGGGACCACCGCGGCGTTCCTGCCCACGGGAGTGGACGAGTTGGACCGCGTCCTGGGAGGAGGGTTGGTCCCCGGTGCCGTCATCCTGCTGGCTGGGGAACCCGGCGTCGGGAAGTCCACGCTGCTGCTGGATGTAGCTGCGAAATTCGCGCGCACGGGACAGGATGTCCTGTACATCACGGGCGAGGAGTCGGCGGCGCAGGTGAAGTTGCGGGCCGAGCGGATCGACGCCGTGGCCCACACCCTTTATCTTTCGGCTGAAACAGATCTTGGCCAGGCACTGGGCCAGGTGGAGAAGCTTGAACCCAAGTTGCTGATTGTGGACTCCGTTCAGACGCTAAGCAGCGCGGACGTGGAGGGCAGCGCGGGCGGTGTGTCCCAGATTCGTGAGGTGGCGGCGTCCATCATCTCTGCGGCCAAGCGACGCAACATGACCACGCTGCTGGTGGGCCACGTGACCAAGGAAGGCACCATCGCCGGCCCGCGTTTGTT
Organism: Arthrobacter sp. TS-15; assembly: GCF_006964045.1. NCBI lineage: Bacteria > Bacillati > Actinomycetota > Actinomycetes > Micrococcales > Micrococcaceae > Arthrobacter > Arthrobacter sp. TS-15. Next base: position 21,928 of record NZ_SDXQ01000007.1, read on the forward strand.
GGAACACCTGGTAGACGTGGTGTGCCAGTTCGAAGGCGAGCGCCACTCCCGTCTGCGCCTGCTCCGCGCCGTGAAGAACCGCTACGGTGCCACGGACGACGTCGGATGCTTCGACCTCAACGAAACGGGCATCGAGGGGTTGGCTGATCCCAGCGGTTTGTTCGTTTCACGGACCCGTGAGCCCGTTTCGGGCACCTGCATCACTGTGACCATGGAGGGTCGCAGGCCGCTGCTTGCAGAGGTGCAGTCGCTCCTTGCCGAGAGTCCCAACTCGCAACCCCGCCGTGCTACCAGCGGGCTGGAGAGCTCCCGGGTGGCCATGCTGCTGGCCGTTCTTCAGCAGCGTGCCGGCTGCAAGTTGCACAAGGACGATTCCTATGTGGCGACCGTGGGCGGCGTGAAGCTGACCGAACCGGCCACGGACCTGGCTGTTGCTTTGGCCGTAGCTTCGGCCAAGTCCCGCAAGGCACTCCCCCAACGACTCATTGCTTTCGGCGAGGTTGGCTTGGCGGGCGAGGTGCGCCCCGTGCCGGGGATCAACCAGCGCATCCAGGAAGCCCACCGGCTCGGCTTCACGCACGCCATTGTCCCGGCGAGCCCTGCGGGTGCAGGTGTAATCCCGGAGGGCTTCTCGGTGCGCGAAGTGGGCCACTTGGCCGAGGCCCTGGAACTGCTGATCACCTGATCCTGCCCCGGGGTGTCGGGGCGGTTCAGGGTGTGCAGTCAGCGAGGATGAGAGGCATGACCAAACGGAATGTGCTTATCGGGGGACGCTTTTTCTTTGGCCTTCTGACGTTGGTGGCGGTGGGAACACAGCTGACGGTTCATCTTGGCCTGGGCTATGACCTGTGGAACTTCTTCAGCTACTTCACCAACCTGTCCAATATCTTCGCTGCGTTGGTGCTCCTGATCAGTGGGTACCGGGTGTTGGTCCGGAAACGGCCTACCGAGGCGGACGATGTTACGCGCGGCACGGCCACCATCGCCATGGCCGTGGTGGGGCTCGTCTTTGGTGCGCTATTGGCGGGTGAGGACCTCGGCTCGCTGCTTCCGTGGGTCAACTTTGTGGTGCACTACCTGATGCCAGTGGTGATGGTTGCGGACTGGCTGTTTCAACCGCCGCGCGCCACCCTGCGCCCCAAGCACATTTGGTATTGGCTGCTCTACCCTGTTGGCTACCTGGTTTACAGCCTCATTCGCGGGGCTTTGGTCAACTGGTACCCGTACTGGTTCATTGACCCTGCCCGGGCCGGCGGTTGGGGCGGCGTGGTGGTGTTTGCCCTCGCTATTTCCGTCGGCTTCCTGGTGGTGAGCCTGGCGATGCTATGGCTGGGGAACAAGATGAAGCGTCAGGTGGATTACTAAACAACCGAGGCAAGACTCCGCTCCCGGGACGAGCAAAGTGACGTAGCTCGTGTTGACAGTGCGCAGCCGCAGGACAAGACTGAGGTACAGCTATACATTTGGTATAGCCTTCGGCGGAAGGAGAAACCCAATCATGCCGACGACCCTGAGGCCTCTTCAGATCGCCTACGCGCAGAAGGAACTGGCGCGCTTGGATCACATTCGCGCGGTGATGGCAGCGCACAAGGACGGCGCCTCCCAGACGGCAATAGCCAACGATGCCGGGATTTCGCAGGCAGAAGTTTCCAGAATACTGCGGCGTGTTGAGGCAGTGCCTGCCGCGATCGCCAGGTCTCCTCGTGAGGTGATCCTGCGGCACGCTGCTGGCCAGTTGGATCACGCGTCCATGCTGACCGAGCTTGTAAGCTGGAACTACAGTTTCGCGCAGGATGCTCAGCCGGAAAATCCGCTGAGCGTTCGAACCTCAGGCTCTTGGGAGCAAGTCACAGATGCGCTTCACAGAGGCCTGCTGAGTGACGACGACTTCGACTACCTCTTGGAGCATGTTCGCAGGTCCTCCGCGGACACTACCAAGGGGGACCTGGATGACGGCAATGGACGCGCGGTTGCGCACCGAGCGCGAGTTGATTCGTCTGTCACAGCTTGGGTCCTTTCTTCATAAGGACTCCCACCGATCAACAGCGGTCTTTTATGACGCACGGGATAAGTTGCGCCGTAAATTCCATTCTGAGCTGATCGAGAGCTACACATCAGACGCCGCAGACCTTGGTAAGGATGGGTCTGCGGCTCTCATCACTGCTGGTCCACCCGGCGCCGGGAAGTCAACCGAGGTGAAAAAGCTTGGGCTTACGGGATATCGGGTCATCGACCCGGATGTCATCAAGGAGCATCTTCTTGAAACTGCTTGCACCGACGGCATATTTGACGATCTCCTCGATCTTCAGCTGCCGGACGGGCGCGCGCTATTGCCCAATGAGTTGGCCTCGCTTGTCCACACGGAATCTGCCGATCTAGCGAACGCGGTTTTGCGGCGATCGATTGAAGACGGCGTGAACGTTGCCATTGAGGGCACTTTTTCGTGGCCAAACCTCAAAGACCGCTACCTCAAATGGCTCCTGACCGGCGACTATAGCCATCTCACTGTCGTCGACGTAGAAGTGAGCCGCGAGACTGCTAAAGCGCAGGCCCGCGAACGCTGGTGGGGTGGTCGCGAGCAAGCGTTTGCGGGCACGGGCTCCCATCTTGGCGGACGGTTTACACCTCCGGAGGCGATCGACGGCCTCTATGTAGCTGGCGCGACGACAGCCAGCACGTGCAATGCCAATGCCGTGGCCCTATTCAACGACCCCCTTGCCGATCTCTTCGACGAAGTAACGCTGTACGTCTATGACAGGACGGGCATCAGTGATGAACGCAGTACTTACGTCGCAAGAAACGGAGTCAAGGAGGGAGACGCTCCCGTTCCTCTGGATGTGGCACCAAGAACGACTTAGCCGGCGAGAGATTCGGCTGGCGCCCGCAAGGCAACCCCTCCAAAGCGGAGGATGAGCTCCTTGCCTGCAGCCCTCACTGCCGGGAGATCGCGCCTCAGCCCGGCCAGCGTCAACACGGTATCGGCGGTGGTGGATGCCGAATCTTTTGCGATCAGCCCGTCCGCGCGGAGGTTGATCAAGGACTCCACCAGCCGGAACGCGGTGTCTCCCAGGCCCGGGTCGGCGTCACAGATGGCCGCCAGTTCCCGCCCCAACTCGCCGTAGATAGTCCTGAGTTCCTTGCGGGCTGCCATGAAGGGTCGGAAGATCTCTGCCCTGGCTTCCGGGAGGTGGTAGAGCACCCCCAGGTTCCAGCGCGAACTGCACAGCTGTGAACCGTCAAACGACACCACCGCGTGCAACCGTGCCGCAGCCAGGCCGGCGTCGTCGGAATGATCCCGCACAGCCCGGGCAAACGCCAGGCTGGTGGACACCGTCCCGCCGAGCAGCTCACCCAGGATTTCGTCCTTGGTGGAGAAGTGGTGATAGAGCGACGATTGCCGTATTCCCACGGCATCGGCGATTGCCCGGGTGGAGGTGTTCGCGAACCCCTGGCCCGTGAAAAGCTCGGCTGCCGCATCCAGTATCTCTTCGCGGGCGGTGGCCCCAGGGCGCACCGCCTGCTGCTTACGGGGGCGTCCCGGTCCGGCTGTAGTCACCCTTCATTCTTGCACCGCGCCAACCCCAAAGTTCCCGTTCACGGCCGCCTCCCGTGGTGGTGAGTTTTCATTTACGCCCCGGAAACACGCGGTAACCCAGGCTTTACATCTGCGAAACGCTGCGGGGACACCGTGCTGGAAAACTATCAAGTGACCGATATTCCGGACGGGTGATCATAAGCCTCTCCGGGCTGGTTCCACATCCCGTTCCAGACACGGAGAAACCGATGACTTCCACCCTTTCGACGGCGGCCGGCCGCACTGATGATGCAGACCTGACAGCACTCGGCTACCAGCCCACCCTGCACCGCAAGCTGGGCCGCTACGCATCGTTCGCCGCAGGTTTTTCGTTCGTCTCCATCCTGACCACCATCTTCCAGCTCTTCGCCTTTGGCTACTCCTTCGCCGGTCCTGCTTTCTTCTGGACGTGGCCGGTGGTGCTGATGGGCCAGCTCCTTGTGGCATTGAACTTTGCAGAGCTCGCCGCCCGGTACCCGTTGTCCGGCGCCGTCTATCAGTGGTCGCGCCGCATGGGCGGCGAAGTGGTGGGCTGGTTCGCCGGCTGGTTCATGTCCATCGCCCAGGTCATCACTGCTGCCGCAGCAGCCATCGCACTCCAGGTGGTCCTCCCCCAGTTGTGGGATGGCTTCCAGTTGGTGGGCGGCGACCCCTCTCTGACCTCCACCACGGGTGCGGCGAACGCCGTCATCCTTGGCGCCATACTCCTGGTGGTTACTACCGTGATTAATTGCCTGGGCGTGAAGCTCATGTCTCACGTCAACTCCATCGGCGTCACCTGCGAGATCGTGGGCGTCGCCGCCGTCATCCTTGCCCTGTTCTCGGCCGCCCAGCGTGGCCCGGAGGTAGTGGCGGACGTCAGTGTTGTTACAACCTCGGACCTGGGCGCCGTCGGCGCCTTCCTGGTGTCCGGGTTGATGGCCGCGTACGTCATGGTGGGCTTCAACTCCGCAGGGGAGCTCTCGGAGGAAACCAAGAACCCCCGCAAGACGGCCCCGCGCACCATCCTTTCAGCACTGATCATCTCCGGTATTGGCGGCGGACTCATGATCATCGCCGCGCTGATGGCAGCGCCAAGTCTGGACGACGGCCGGCTCGCCACCGAGGGACTGCCCTACGTGCTCACTGCCGTGCTGGGTACGTTCTGGGGCAAAGTGCTGCTGGTTGACGTGGCCATCGCCATCTTCGTGTGCACTTTGGCCATCCAAACGGCGGGTTCGCGGCTGGTCTTCTCCATGGCCCGCGATGGCAAACTGCCCGCCTCGGCCCTGCTCTCCACGGTCCACCCGCAGCGTGGAACCCCCATGTGGCCCTCCATCGCGATTGGCGCCCTGGCGGTGGGCATCCTTGCCATCAACATCGGCAACTCCGCCCTCTTCACCACCCTTTGCAGTGTGTGCATCGTGATGGTGTACCTGGCGTACCTGATGGTCACGGTTCCGCAGCTGCTCAGCCGTTTCCGCGGCGATTGGAACCGGGTGGGTCAGACCATGCCGGCCGGGCTCTTCTCCCTGGGCCGTTGGGGCTTACCGGTCAACATCCTCGCCGTCATGTATGGCGCACTGATGGTCATCAACCTGTCCTGGCCCCGCCCCGAAGTGTATGACCCCTCCGGTGAACACGGGATCCTGCTCTACTCCGCCCCCATCATGGTGGGCGCCGTCCTGCTCCTGGGTATCTGGGTCCGGCGGAACATCCGGGTTCGGGAGGACAAGGCGGCGCTGGCCGCGGAATCCGCCAACGCGGGCTGACCCGCCCAACATCAGACCACTTCACGTTCAAGCACAGACAGTTCAAGCACAGAAATGATTGCCATGACACAGACTCTTGAAACACAGACCCCTGAAGGCACCGCCACAACAGCCGGCGCCAAGCTGCACGCACGAGCCCAGCACGGGCGCACGGCCGAAACCATGATCCACGTCCCGCCAGCTTCTGCCCCGGCCCGCCTGATCGAAAACCTCCCTGCCGAGGCGAAGGACTCGCTGACCTGGGCGGAGACCCTCGCCTTCGGCCGCTACACCCATATGGAACTGGCCCGCGGGACGCGCTTGAGGCTCACGGACCTCGACGGCGATGCTTGCGTTCACGCTGTCGTCCTCCGAAGCGGTGCCCAGCATGAGCGGCTCAACGTTGCGGACACCGTAAAAGTCCCTTGGCAGGCCTACATAACCACGGGCCACCCGCTTCTCTCCGACGCCGGCCGTCTGATGGCAACCGTGGTGGCTGATTCCTCCGGCAAGCACGATGCCCTCACCGGCACCACCAGCCTGGCCGGTAACACCGCCAAGTACGGTGCCGGATCAGCCCACAGTCCGTCACCGGCAGGCCGCGAACTCCTCACCCTCGGCGGCATGAAGCACGGAGTCAGCCAAAGGCAACTACCGCCGTCGTTGTCGTTCTTCAAGGGCGTCACCGTGGACCGGAATGGCCGCACGCAGTTTGCCGGCAGCGCCGGCGCCGGGGCCGTCGTCGAACTTCTCCTCCACATGGACGCGGTGCTGGTACTGACCAATACCGCCCACCCGCTGGACCCACGCCCGGAGTTCACAGGCAGCGCTGTGGACATCGTCGCGTGGCGTGCGCCGCAGGACCTCACAGCCCTGGTGGACGGAACCTCCACTGTTGACCTTGGCCCGGAAGGGCGTCTTGCCCTCCACAACACTGAACTCGACTACAACGCAAGGACTTCCGCATGAACGCCATCGCAGAAATCAGCCCCGCGCTCATAGCGGGGAAAGTGGTACTGGACGAGCTGGTGGAAGCCCGCGGCCCATGGTCGGCCGTAGTGGCTGCCGGCGACGTGCTCACCATCGTGGACCTGGACGGTAATCAGGCCGTGGATTGCATCCTCTACGCAGCACATGACACCGGCACGCGATACTCCGCCGCCATGACAATCGCCAGCCAGGGCTCGATCTTCCTCACCACCGGCTCGGTTCTCCGTTCGGACAGCGGCCAGGAACTCATGACCGTGGTGGCCGATGAAGTGGGCATCCACGACACCATCGGCGGCGCCTGCTCGCAGGAATCCAACACCCTCCGCTACGGGCAGCACACCCATGAACAGCACGCCTGCGTGGAGAACTTCCTCATTGAAGGCGCCAAGTGGGACCTGGGCAAGAAGGACCTGGTGTCCAACATCAACTGGTTCATGAACGTGCCGGTGGACCCGGATGGTGCCCTGGGCATCGTGGACGGGTTGTCCGCACCGGGTAAGCGGGTGGCACTCCGCGCCGAGGTGGACACCCTGGTGCTGGTGTCCAACTGCCCTCAAATCAACAACCCTTGCAACGGTTTCAACCCCACGCCGGTGCGCATGATCGTCACACGTCCGGAGGCCCGCGCATGACCCGTTTCGACACCCTCCTCATTGCCAACCGCGGAGAGATCGCCTGCCGGATCATCGAGTCGGCACGCAAGGCGGGGCTGCGCACTGTCGCCGTTTTCTCCGAGGCTGACCGTGGCGCCAAGCATGTGAAGCTCGCAGATGAGGCCGTCCTGTTGGGACCAGCACCGGCCAAGGAGTCCTACCTGAAGGTTGAAGCCATCCTCAGTGCGGCGGCTGCCACCGGTGCCGGCGCCATTCACCCCGGCTACGGATTCTTGTCCGAAGATGCTGCTTTCGCCGAAGCTGTGGAGGCAGCAGGGCTCGTCTTTGTGGGGCCTACCCCCCAACAGCTCCGAATCTTCGGGACCAAGCACACCGCGCGGGATGCAGCCCAGCGCGCCGGGGTTCCCATGATCGCGGGATCCGGCCTGCTGGAAGACGTGGACGAGGCCGTGGCAGCAGCGGAAACCATCGGCTACCCGCTCATGCTCAAAGCAACCGGCGGTGGCGGCGGAATCGGCATGGCAGTGTGCCGCGACGAAGCGGACCTCCGCAGCAATTACTCCCGGGTGGCCCGCTTGGCCAGCTCCAGCTTCGGGACCGCCGGGGTCTTCGCTGAGAGGTACATCGAGCACGCCCGCCACGTGGAAGTCCAGGTATTCGGCGACGGTGAGGGCCGCGTCGTAAGCCTCGGTGACCGTGACTGCTCGCTGCAACGACGCCACCAGAAAGTACTCGAAGAAGCGCCCGCGCCGGATCTCCCGGACGCTTTGCGGGAGGAACTACACCGGAGCTCCCGCGCACTCTGCGCCTCCGTGGGCTACCGCTCTGCAGGCACAGTGGAGTTCGTCTACGACCCCGTCCGCCAGGAAGCATCCTTCCTGGAAGTCAACGCCCGGCTGCAAGTTGAGCACCCCGTCACCGAAGCCATCACCGGCGTGGACCTGGTGGAGTGGATGCTGAATCTGGCCCAGCAGGAGCCCGTGCTTGATGGCGTGCCGGACAGCGTGCCCGTCTCAGGACATGCCGTGGAAGCCCGCATCTACGCAGAAGACCCTGCCCGCAATTTCCAGCCCAGCGCCGGAACCGTCACCAACGCGCAGTACCCGGCCTCCGACGTCGTACGCATTGACGCCTGGGTGGAAACCGGCAGCGAAGTCTCCACCAGCTACGATCCCCTGCTGGGCAAGGTCATCACGTCCGGTACCACCCGCGACGCCGCCTTCGACGCCCTGGCCGCTGCGCTGGCAGAGACCCGCATTGATGGCATTGAGACGAACCTGGGCATGCTGCGTGCCGTGGCCGGGATGGACGTGGTCCGAGCTGCAGAACATTCCACCGGAACCCTGGACTCCGTAGGTGATCCCGAACCGCGGATCACCGTTGAACGGCCGGGCCTCCAAACCAGCGTGCAGGACTGGCCGGGCAGGACCGGACTGTGGCAGATCGGCGTGCCGCCCAGTGGTCCCATGGATGACTTGTCGTTCCGGCTGGGCAACACCGCCCTGGGTAACCCCGAGGGCGCGCCCGGGTTGGAGTTCACCATGGCCGGGCCGGCGCTTCGGTTCACCCACGCCACCACGGTGTGCGTCACCGGCGCTGACGTCGCCGTCACCGTCAACGGCGTCGCGGCTAACACTTGGGAGCCCATCACCGTCCCCGGGAACGGCCTGTTGGATGTCGGCTCGGCTGACGGTTCCGGGCTGCGGGGTTACATCCTGTTTGAAGGCGGGCTGGATGTTCCCCAGTACCTTGGCAGCGCGTCCACCTTCACCTTGGGCCAGTTCGGCGGCCACGGCGGCCGTGTGCTGCGGGCCAGCGATGTGCTCCGAACGGTCACCGGTCACCTGCCTGAAACGGTCCCCGGCGCGGTCCCGGCCGAGAGCCGCCCGGTGCTCACTTCCGAATGGGAGCTGAAGGTGGTGGAAGGGCCCCATGGCGCACCGGAATTCTTCCAACGCGAAGACATAGAGGAGCTCTATTCCGCCGAATATGAGGTTCACTTCAACTCCGCCCGCACCGGCGTCCGCCTGATCGGGCCCAAACCGCGCTGGGCGCGCAATGATGGCGGCGAGGCCGGACTGCACCCCTCCAATATTCACGACACCGCCTACTCGGTAGGCGCCCTGGACTTCACCGGCGACACCCCCATCCTGCTGGGCCCGGATGGTCCCAGCCTTGGCGGTTTTGTCTGCCCCGTCACCGTGGTGACCGGCGAGCGCTGGAAGTTGGGGCAGTTGCGGCCCGGCGACAAGGTCCGTTTCGCGCCGATCCGATCGGTTGATGCACCGTCCGTCAAGGAACTCGGCGCTGCACGGCAGCTGATACTCCCGGGCGGAACGGACTTCAGCAGCAGCGCAGCCGGGGTGCTGCGCGGAGACGGCGACGACGGCGTGCTGGGCCGGGTGCCCGAAGGCGAGGGCCGGCCTGCGGTCACCTTCCGCCGCTCAGGTGATGACAATCTTCTGGTGGAATACGGGGATATGGTGCTGGACCTTGGCCTCCGCGCACGGGTCCACGCCCTGCACCAGGAACTCGAACGCCTTGGTGTCCCGGGCATCGTGGATCTGACTCCGGGCATCCGGTCCTTGCAGATCAAGGCCGATCCGTCCCTCCTGCCCACGTCCAAACTGCTGGGCCTTGTGCGCGAGGTGGATGCTTCACTGCCTGCTAGTTCGGAGCTGGTGGTGCCCAGCCGCAGCGTCCGGCTCCCGTTGTCTTGGGATGATCCCGCAACCCGTGAAGCCATTGAGCGTTACATGGCCGGTGTCCGCGACGACGCCCCCTGGTGCCCGTGGAACATCGAGTTCATCCGCCGTATCAATGGCTTGGACTCCGTGAACGACGTTTTTGATACCGTCTTCAACGCCGAGTATCTGGTGTTGGGGCTGGGCGACGTATACCTCGGAGCTCCGGTGGCAACGCCCTTGGATCCGCGGCACCGGCTGGTCACCACCAAATACAACCCCGCCCGCACGTGGACCCCGGAAAACGCCGTGGGCATTGGCGGTGCCTACATGTGCATTTACGGCATGGAGGGTCCCGGCGGTTACCAGTTTGTTGGACGGACCACGCAAGTCTGGTCGCGCTATGCGGACGCTGCGCCCTTTGAGCCGGGCTCCCCGTGGCTGCTCCGGTTCTTCGACCGCATTTCCTGGTACCCCGTCAGCCCTGAGGAACTCCTGGATCTTCGGGCGGATATGGCTGCCGGCAGGGGCCGTGGGGTGGAGATTGAGGACGGAACCTTCTCGCTGGCCGAACATGAGGAATTCCTGGAACGCAACAGCGTCTCCATTGCGGAGTTCCGTGAAACACAGGCGGCCGCATTCGCCGTTGAACGTCAGGCGTGGGAGGAAGCCGGCGAGTTCGATCGCGCAGAGCAGGCTGTTTCCCTGGCCCCGCCGGCGGACGATGTGGTGATTCCCGACGGCGGCACCTTGGTCACGTCCCCGTTCGCCGCGAGTGTGTGGAAAGTGGACGTGGAACCCGGCGACGTGGTGGTAGCCGGCCAGTCGTTGGTTTCCCTGGAGGCCATGAAGATGGAGACGGTCATCCAGGCTCCGGTGGATGGTGTGGTCCAACGAGTCCTGCCCACGGCCGGCGCGCAGGTGGTAGCAGGCGAGGCTTTGGTGGTGCTTGAGCCTGTGGATGTCCGGGAACCGGCACTTGTGCTGGAAGGAAGCGCACTATGATCAGCCCCAAAGTCACCACTGCGGAACGCGTCCTTGCCGCGCTTGAGGCGATTGACGCCGTCGACCGCCCTGAAATCTGGGTCCACCTCCGCGGGCGGGATGAACTGCTCGCAGAGGCGGCAAGGATCGACGCCGCGACTGCCGCCGGGGAGGACCTGCCGCTTGCGGGTCTCCTGCTCGCCGTGAAGAACAACGTGGACGTTGCCGGTGTGATGACGACGGCGGCGTGCCCCGGTTTTGGCGAGGTGCCCGCCCGGGATGCGGTGCCGGTTGCGAGGCTCCGCGCTGCGGGGGCGTTGGTGCTGGGAGCTACCAACCTGGACCAGTTCGCCACGGGACTGGTGGGTACCCGCAGCCCGTATGGAGCTGTGCGCGATTCGCGGCGTCCTGAGAGGATTTCCGGCGGTTCGAGTTCGGGTTCTGCCGTGGCAGTGGCCTTGGGCCTGGTGGACCTTGCCATCGGGACGGACACCGCCGGTTCGGGCCGGATTCCCGCGGCGCTGCAAGGAATTGTGGGGATCAAACCAACCCTGGGCGTGGTGTCCACCGACGGCGTAGTTCCGGCGTGCCGTTCCTGGGACACCGCCACGATTTTCGCGCGCGACCTCGCCACGGCCGAGCTCGCCATGGGCATCATGGCCGGTGAGGGGCGCAGCTGGCCCGCGGACGTCAAACTCGCTGCGCCGGCCACACCGCGGGTGGCCTACCCCGCTGCCCTGCCTGCCCTCCCGGACGCGTGGGCGCTCGAGTTCAAGGCACAGATCGAACGGCTGCGCTCCACGGGCGTGGTGGCCGAAGCCATCGAGCTGGACGTCTTCCTTGAGGCTGCACGGCTGCTGTACGACGGCGGATTGGTGGCCGAACGCTATGCCGCCGTCGGCAGCTTTGTTGACACGGTGCAGGACGGAGGGGTTTCCGCCACGCTCGACCCCACAGTGGCCGGGATCATCACAGCCGCGGGCAAGGTCCCTGCGCACAAGTACGTGACTGACACCGGGGCCCTGGAGAAGCTCCGCCGTGAGGCCATGCTGCGACTGGAGGGCTTCGATGCCCTGATCGTGCCAACCGCACCTTTCCATCCGACGCTGGCAGAGGTCGCGGCCGATCCCGTGGGGGTCAATTCCCGGATGGGTACGTATACCAATTTCTGCAACCTTTTCGACCTCAGCGCTGTGGCAGTGCCGGCCGGGACTGTCACTGACACCGCTGAAACCGGGGAGTCAGGGAGCGTCTCCCAGTTCGGTCTCACTGTGGTGGCCCGAACTTTCGAGGACGGCGTGGCCGCGGACATTGCACGGCGGATCGAGCTCACCCCGGAGAAGCCGGGACTGTTCGCTGCCGGAGCTGCCGCTGCCAGCGACGCCGCGCCAAAGGTTCCCTGGCCGGTTGCCGCGGGCGCCGTCGTCGTACCTCTTGTGGTGGTGGGCGCCCACCGGAAGGGCCAGCCGTTGGCGGCGGAACTTGAGCGGCGTGGAGCTTTCTGGGATGGCCGGGTAGTCACTGCGGCGAGGTACCGCATGGTGGCGCTGGAAACCACACCCCCTAAGCCTGGCGTGGTTCGATCTGAACAGGGAACCGGGCTGGTTGCAGAGCGGTGGTTGCTGTCCGAGTCCGCCCTGGGGTCTTTCCTCGCTGACTTGCCCGAACCCATGCTGCTGGGGTCCATCACCTTGGACGATGGGAGCACGGCAGTGGGATTCGCATGCGATGCCGTAGCTGCGGCCAGCGCGCGGGACATCAGCGAATACGGCGATTGGATTAAATATCTGGAAGAAAGTACCTCCTTGCCGGGCAACCAAGGACTGTGGCGGGAGGCAGGCACTGCCTTGCTGACAGGCCTTGGCCGCGGCCAGCGCTAGCGCGGTGGGCGGCCGGTTGACGGAAATAGGGTTTCATCAATCGGCAGCCAAACCACTTTCGAGGCAGCACCGAACATCACGAAATGACCCACTTTGGGGCTTGCTGGTGCGGTTAACGGTGTCCGGAAGCCCTATCATTGTGCTTGTCGTCATGTGGGCATTTTTGGTAGTGCTCGCTGACGCCGGATTCAGCTTGTCTGTGAGCCATGGCTTGCACCTTCGAAGGGAAACCCTATGGCCCGGAGCCCGGAAGAGTCGCTCAAGGCGACCCTTGCCAGAGTCGCACCCGGAACTCCGCTGCGTGACGGCCTTGAACGCATTCTTCGTGGACGGACTGGTGCGTTGATCGTGCTGGGCTACGACCGCACCATCGACTCCATCTGTTCCGGCGGATTCGACATCGGCATCGATTTCTCCCCAACACGTCTGCGCGAACTGGCCAAGATGGACGGCGCCATCATCTGTGACAAGGATGCCAGCAACATTGTCCGGGCCGCCGTCCAACTGGTTCCCGATTCCAGCATCGAAACCCAGGAATCAGGCACCAGGCACCGCACCGCAGAACGTGTAGCCATCCAGACCGGCGTTCCCGTTATTTCCGTCAGCCAATCCATGCAAATCATCGCCCTCTACGTGAACGGTTTGCGCCACGTCCTGGAAGGCTCCGAAAAGGTCCTCGCCCGCGCCAACCAGGCCCTGGCAACCTTGGAGCGGTACAGCGCCAGACTGGACCAGGTCACCAGCTCACTTTCGGCCCTGGAGATCGAAGCACTGGTCACGGTCAGGGACGTTGCGGTCACCCTGCAGCGCCAGGAAATGGTCCGCCGTATCTCCGAGGAAATCGCCCAGTACGTGCTGGAACTCGGTGAAGACGGCCGACTGCTCTCCCTCCAGGTGGAAGAACTCACCGTAGGCCGCGGCCCGGGGAGCGAAGTCATCATCCGCGACTACTCCGATCCCGACGCCACTCCTGAGCAGATCGAGGAAGCCGTCCAGGCACTCCTCAACCTTGGCCCCACAGAATTGATCGACCTCAGCCGCATTGCCCACATCATTGGCTTCGCCGGCGGAGTAGAGCAGCTGGACGCCGTGGTTCAGCCGCGCGGGTACCGCCTCCTGTCCGGCCTCAAGTCCGTTCCCAAGGCAGTGGCCGACCGTTTGGTGGACTACTTCGGCGGACTCCAGAACCTCATGGCTGCCACTATTGACGACCTCATGACCGTGGACGGAATCGGCGATCAGCGAGCCCGCACAGTCCGCGAAGGATTGAGCCGCATGGCCGAAGCGAGCCTGCTGGACCGGTTCCTCTAAAGGCGACGGCCGCCGTCGGGCCCTGTTTCGGACGAGAACTAGTTCAGCTGGAAGGCGACCTTGGGGCTCGCCTTGTTCCCCAGGCGGGCTTCGAACGTGTAGTAGGCGCCGCCCGCGCCCGGCGTGGCCGCGATGCTGGCACAGCCTTCCAGCGTCCGGTTGCGCTGCCACGGGAAGTTCGCCGTCTCGCTCTTGCCGGGCTGGATGGTCTTGATGAGATCCTCGCCGCCCGTCTGACAGTCCTTGGAGGAGAAGATCCGGTCCGAGCCGCTCATCAGCAGGTACTCCATTTGGGAGGTGCCCACGTTGACCTCACACGGGGCCGTGCCGCCATTGGTGATGGTCATAGTCAGCAGCGGCTTTTCCTCCGGACCGTAAGCGGGCTTATCGGTCTTGGCGGCCACAGTCATCAAGTTCAAGTCGCACACGGGTGTGGGCGACGGCGATGCCGCCGCTGTGCCCGTCGGTGTACTTCCCGGCGTCGGCGCCGTTGATGCCTGGGACGTGCTGACGGCCTGCGGCTCCGGATTTCCGGAGAGCGCGCCGGCGAGGGCCACGACGCCGCCGATTACCACTACGATAACCAGCAGCAGGGCGCCGAAAAACACTTGCCGACGGCGCCGGTACACGGCAGGGCTCGGCCGTCGCTTTGCGCTGGGGGAAGCGCCCTTCGCCGCCGCTGATGTGCGCGCGGTCGGCGTCTGCTTACCCTTGTTGGCCATGGTTCTAGGCTAGGCTCGCAGCCGCATTGGGACCTAACCTCCACGCCGAAAGAGCCTCATGCCGGCCTGTGTGACGTCGGCCATGGGCTCTCCCGGACCGCCATGCCTCCGGATTCCACTACAGTGGATGGCAGCATGACACTTCCCGATTCAGGCCAGCTGGCAGGCCTCCACCAAGCCCTTGATCAGTGGTTCGCTGAGGCGGCCCGCGACCTCCCGTGGCGCGAGCCGGATTGCAGCGCGTGGGGCATCCTGGTTAGCGAAGTGATGCTTCAGCAAACACCCGTTGTCCGCGTGCTGCCGGTCTGGCTCGACTGGATGGAACGCTGGCCCACACCCGCCCACCTTGCCGACGAACCGTCGGGCGCAGCCGTCCGCCATTGGGGGCGGCTCGGTTATCCACGCCGGGCTCTGCGGCTGCACGCGGCCGCCGTCGCAATCCGTGATCAGCACGGCGGCAAGGTTCCTGACACTTTTGACGAGCTCCTGGACTTGCCGGGTGTAGGCAACTACACGGCGGCCGCCGTCGCGGCTTTTGCGTTCGGCCGGCGCGAAACAGTGGTGGACACCAACATCCGGCGCGTCCACGCGCGGCTCATCTCCGGCAGCGCGCTCCCGGCGCCGGCCTTGACCGCTGCGGAGATGCGGCTGGCCGCGGCCCTCATGCCCGAGGACCAGGAGTTGTCCGTGCACTGGAACGCTTCGGTCATGGAACTCGGCGCCATGGTGTGCACCGCCCGCAGTCCCAAGTGCGCTGAATGCCCGGTCCGTTCCAGTTGCGCCTGGCTCGCCGCCGGCGAGCCGCCGCCGTCGTACACTCCAAAGGGGCAGTCCTGGCACGGCACGGACCGCCAGGTGCGCGGTGCCGTGATGGCCGTCCTCCGCGAGGCGGCCACCCCGGTGCCCCGCGAAATGTTCCAGCAAGCACCGGCGGATCTCGGGTTCGCGCCGTCCGGCGTCGGAATCCCGCTCGCCGCACTGCACCGGCTCAACTCCGCGCCCGAGCAACTCGAGCGCGCCTTGGAGGGTCTCTTGATGGACGGTTTGGCGGAAATGCACGACGGCGGTCTGCGGCTTCCGGCGTAGCTTTGGCCGGGTGCGGTATCGGTTGGGCAACAGGCTTCCAGGATCCATAACAATGCAGGCGCCGTTTGCCCTGCGCCAGCGGCATTCCCGCGACACCCACTGAGTGCAGGCCTACCCTGAAGCATGGGCAGAATTGGATTGGCGTTGACCCTTGCCGGGACCGCAGCATTGCTTCCCGGCTGCCTCGCCGAACCCGTGGGTTGTCCGGCGATCGGGCACGTTGCCGGCGTATCCCTGACCGTGGCGGCGGACTATGCCCCGGACGTCGCTTCGCTTCGATTGAAGGCCTGCCAGGATGGCATCTGCACGGAGAAGGACCTCATGCTGAACCCCGGGGCAACCTCCGTGGACCAGGGCTGCACGCCCGATGGCGTGTGCTCTGCGACATCCTCGCCTGACGGGACGCTTCACGGGTTTATGGAGCTCCCCGCGCTGTCCGAAAGTCCTCTTGAGGCAACCGTGACTGGCTTTTCCCGGGCCGGTGTCGCGTTGCCGACGCGTACCCTGACCTTCACTCCCCGAGGTGAGTACCCTTACGGTGAGCAGTGTGGGCGGGTCATTTCGGCTGGCCTGACGCTGGACGGAGCAGGTTTGCGGCAGCGGTAGTGCTGGCTATGCGCCTGCGTCGATGATGAGCCTCGAACCGCCGGAGTCGTCTTCGTCCTTCCCGCAACGTGTACAGCGCCTGCAGCTGCCACGTGAACCGCCTCCTAGTCACCATGAGCGAGCCGGGTTCGGGCAAACACTATCCCGGTGGTCCCCCAACAGCCTTCCGGTAACCACTTGGCGTGAAACCCAGGTACTTACGGAAGTCGTTCGTTAGGTGCGCATGATCTGCGTAGCCAAGTTCGACGGCGATCGCCGCAAGGTCCGCTGTTGGGTTGGACCGGGCAAGCTCGGCGGCATCCTGCAATCTGCGGCGCCGTATGAGGGCGGAAGGGCTCAACCCGACGTACTTTGCAGCGATTCTTTGCAGGGTTCTGGGCGATACGGCAAGACGGGACGCCACATCCTCAATCAAGAACACATCGGGCTCGGATGCGATCACATCCACCATCCGGTTCGCGAGCAGGGCTTCCTCGTCAGCAACGCACTCCAGCGAAACCAGCCACGCAACAAAGGCTTCCACTGCCCGCTCTCGGCGAGCGCCGCCGTCGTGCGTGTTGCCACCTGAAGTGGCCGTCATGGCTGCCGACACTGCCTTCTGAAGGTGGGCGAAGTCCAGCACCACTTCCTGATCGCGGAGAGCGGCGGGGTTGTCGGTGAAAAGCGGCACTGCTGCGGGCCGGAGTAGTGCGCCCACGGCCCAGCCCTGGCCTGTCAGGTCGCGGTAGGCGGCGCGGGTGGTTGGCCCGGAGAACTCCACCGCATCGCCTTGCACCACCAGGTTGGATGTGGGGTAGGCGATCACATGTTGCCGTGATGACCGGCCGGGTTCGATGTCCCACTCCGGAATCCAGAACCACTGCACCAAATGGGACACAGAAGCCGGAGCCGGGATGCGATGGAAGGTGGGCAGTCGCGCCGGATACAGGATGCCCTTGAACGAACCTTCCATTGGAGCCTCTCCACTGAGGATCAAAGCTGTCGCAAATCTCCAAGCGCAACAGGGCAAGGTGCCCGTAGCGTCATAACCATGACAGATACCACAAGCACAGAGTCCATCACAGCAGCCCACGGCGAGCACACCACACATGGCATCCCGATCGGCCTGACAAGCCTGACGCCGTTCCTCTCGGTGCCCAACGCCAAGGAAGCCATTGCGTTCTACCGTGATGTGTTCGGGGCCAGGGTTGTGGGCGAGACCGAGATGGGAGGGGTGGTTGTCCACGCCGAACTCGACTTCGGCAACGGCCACCTTCAACTCGGCGAGCCCAACCCGGAATACCATCTGGTGCCGGCGCCAAGCGGCGAGGACGATTGCTACTCCCTCGGCCTGTATTGCCAGGACGCGGACGGACTGGTCAAGAAGGCCGAACATGCTGGGGCAACTATCCGCGAGCCGCTGTCCACGTTCGTCTCAGGTGACCGTTACGCGAGCATTCGCGATCCGTTCGGCGTGCGCTGGTCCATCATGACGCGGGTTGAGGATATCTCGGAGGAAGAGAGCAACCGCCGCGTTGATGAGTGGGCCGCCCAGCAGGGCTGAACTCACTAAGAGGCCATGCCCGGCGGGCTTCCGTTACGTGAGGCAGAGGCAGAATGGATGCCCGGCCGGGTCAAGGAGCACCCTGAACGTTTCTCCTGGCTGGTGGTCAGCCTTGCTCGCACCAAGGGACAGGGCAACTTCCTCGCCCTTGTCCAAATCCTCCACGATCATGTCCAGGTGCATTTGCTGCGGGATGGTCTGGCCGGGCCATTTGGGCGCCTGGTACACCTCCACTTGTTGGAAGGAGATGCAGTTGCTGCCGTCGCTGGGTCGGATATCAAACCAGTCACCTTTGTCCTCCACTTCCCAGCCGAAGAGCTCGCCGTAAAAGGCGGCCAAGGCGCCGGCATCAGGACAATCGATAACCACACTCGGGTATTTAGCTATAGCCATGTGTTAAACCTCGTCAGCAGTTTTCTTCATGCGGGCAATGGCACTCTTGGTGCCGCGCTGGGTGAGAACGTGAACTATTGCGCCCACGCCTGCGGAAACAACGGCGAACACAAGCACGCCCGGTAGTGAATCGTTGAGGTCCGTGCTGTCTTTGGGGGCAGGTTTGCCGGTCTTCTTCTCCCAGAGGCCTTCGAGCGTTTTGTTTGCGAGCGTGCCAGCTCCAAGGCCAATTGCCAGGCCAAACACTTTTACCAGTATGTTCACCAAGATCCTCCATAAGATAGGGCGCCGCCAAGCGACGTCTCACACAACAACCGCCTCAGAAACAAGGCAGGGCCGCTGCAATTGCAGCGGCCCTGCCTGGATTCTTAATCCTTCTTGAAGGCATCTTTCAGCTTCTCGCCGGCACCTTTGAGGTCGGCTTTCGTCTGGTCGCCCTTGCCTTCGGCTTCCAGACGCTCGTTGTCCGTCAGCTTTCCGGCAGCTTCCTTAGCCTTGCCGCCCAGCTTCTCGCCAGCGTTCTCCATCTTGTCGTCAGCACCCATGTTTCGTACCTCTTCCTTGTAGTGAACCTGTACCTCTACAACATCACTAATCAGTGTACTTAGCAATATTTCGGAGAAAATTGTCAGAACCTAGAGTTCTCCAAACCCTTCCTCCACAAGCCGCCCCACGTACTCCACGGCCTTCGAGGCGTCCTTGCCGATCGCTTCAACGCGCAGGGTGGAACCCTTGCCGGCGGCCAATGCCATGAGCGCCATGATGGACATGCCATCAACGCCGTTGACCGTCACCTCCACATCCAGCCCGGACAGCCCGCCGGCGATTTTAGCCGCCGGCCTGGCATGCATTCCCAAGGGATTGATGAGCTCGAATTCACCGCTTGCATCCGGCTCATCCTTGACATCAGGGGCCTCCGGGCCCGCATCACCTGCGGGCGTGTTGCCGAACGCCACAGCTTCGGCTGCTTTGCGGACATCCTCGACGCCGGCACCTCCCTGAGCGGCGACGGCCGCAGCAACGAGCCCCTCAACCAGCGGCGCATCGGCGAGGAGGACAGCATCGGGATCGCTGGCGAACTCCACCGCTGACTCGGCTGTCATCACAGCAGAACCAAGATCGGTCAGCACCACCACGCCGTCGCCCCCGGAATCAACCAGGGACTGCTCGACGGCGGCCAGCACCTTCTCCAGGCTGGTTCCGATTCGATCGTCGTCAGTTCCCCCGGCGGCGGCGAGTTCGACGTCGGGTGCCATCTGCGCGGCGAGTTCCACCGCACCCTCAGCAATCTTGCTGCTGTGCGACACCACCACAATCCCCACGGTCATACGGCGTCGGTTCCTGTATCGCCAGTGGAACCGGCGGCAGCTGCTGCGGCCGCGCGGAGGAGCAGCGCGGTGGAAGCGGCGCCGGGGTCGCGATGGCCTTCACTGCGCTCCCCCAGGTAGCTGGCCCGCCCCTTGCGTGCCACCAAAGGATCGGTGGCCACGGCCCCGGTTTCGGCAGCGTCCGCAGCCGCTTCCAGAACCGCCAGCACGCTTGCACCGCTCGCGGCCGCCTTTTGGGCAGCTTCAACCGCCGGCGTCCAGGCGTCGATCATTGTCTTGTCGCCGAGCTCGGCTTTGCCCCGGGCCACCACGCCATCACGGGCGGCCACGAGGGCTGCGGCTAACGCCTCCGCTTCAATGTCGTTCGCGTCCCCCAGGGAGGTTGCTGCCCGCAGATACGCCGTGCCGTAAAGCGGTCCGGCAGCTCCGCCCACCTTGGACATGAGCGCCATCGCTGCAGCCTTCAACGCCGCTCCGGGAGTCTCGGGCGAGGTCTCGTCGAGCTTCTGCAGCACAGCTTGGAATCCCCGGTCCATGTTCTCGCCGTGGTCCGAGTCGCCGATCGCCCGGTCCAGCTCAATGAGCTCAACCCGATGTTCGTCCATGGCTTTAGCGGAGAGTTTCAACCATTCCAGCGCCCACTGAACGTCCAAACCCATGCTCAGGCTCCCCACCGCAGGGCTGCAGTGTGGACGGGCGCGTCCCACAGCCTGGTCAGCTCGTCATCGAGGCGCAGCACGGACACTGAGCACCCTTGCATCTCCAGGGAGGTCACGTAGTTCCCCACCAGCGAGCGCTCCACGGTGGCGCCGCGCTCGGCCAGAACTTGGGCAGCGCGTCGGTACACGATGTACAACTCGCTCTGCGGGGTGCCGCCCATGCCATTGACGAAGAGCAGTACCTTCTCGCCTGACGCGAGGGCCAGGTCCTCCAGCACAGGCTCCAGGAGGCGGTCCGTGATGGCGTCAGCACTTTCCATCGCAATCTTGTGCCGTCCAGGTTCGCCATGAATGCCGATGCCGATCTCAATCTCATTCTCCGCGAGTTCAAAACTCGGCGTACCAGCGTGCGGAACCGTGCAGCCGGACAGGGCAACACCCATGGTCCGCACATTGGCCACTACGCGCTCAGCGATGGCGGTGACAGCGTCAAGGTCGTCGCCTCGCTGGGCGGATGCGCCGGCGATTTTCTCCACCAGGACCGTTCCACCAACCCCGCGCCTGCCAGCCGTGTACAGCGAGTCTTCCACCGCGACGTCGTCGTTGACCAACACTGAACGGACACGTACGCCTTCAGCCTGCGCCATTTCGGCGGCCGTTTCGAAATTCAGGACATCGCCGGTGTAGTTCTTCACAATATGGACGACGCCGGCGCCTGAGTCCACGGCGACGGTTGCCGGGATGATTTGGTCGGGTGTGGGCGAGGTGAAAACTGCGCCGGGGACCGCGGCGTCCAACATGCCGAGGCCTACGAAGCCCGCGTGCAGGGGCTCGTGACCACTGCCGCCACCGGAGACCAGGGCTACTTTGCCCGCTACGGGAGCGCCTTTCCGGACGACGTATTTGGGGTCGGGATGGACGTCCACGATGTCGGCATGGGCCATGCCGAAACCTTCAACGGACTCGTCCACCACGGCGCGTGGATCATTAATGAGCTTTTTCATGTGATGCTCCTGGGCGTGCTGTGGCTGGTGCTCTGACCCTACTACCGGGGGCTGTTGGCACGGTAGGCCTGAAGCGCCGGTTGTGCATAAATAGCGCTAGGACCACCCTCTTAATGACCGGAAGGGACAGCCCCCAATGACTATCCCTTCCGGTGATGCTGCTTTTCGGTCCGCTAATCCTCGGCCGCTTGGGTTGTCACCGCCTCGGGTTTACTTCCGGCCTGATACTCGGGCCAGAAGGCGGAGTACAGATCAGGGTTCGAGTGGCCCGCGTCCTGCCAAGAGGTTTCGTGGGGCCATGATCCGTAAGGCATATCGATCTGGAATGCGGAGAAATCGGGGAACGTGACCCTGGGGTCCATTGTTCGCATCCCCCTTAGCTATTCAGGACGGCGTCGCCGCCGGTAGAGACAACGTCCTGCAGCAGCACCGTCTGATCGATGACCGGAAGCCCTACAACGTGACCGAAGCTGAACATATTCTTCGGATCCAGCTCCGCTTTCGCCTTCCTGAGCCGTTCGCGTGCACCGGGCAGCCACGGCCTTTCCCTGTCCTCAGCATCCACAAAGTGGCCGTGCAGATTCACGAACGTCCCCGCATTGGCAGCCGGACGAAGGTCTTCATGAACCGAGTTAAAGACTGTTGGCAGGATGTCCAGGACCGGCGGGACAGCAATGGCTCCCATAAAGAAGCTGAACGCTGCGTCACGGCCACCCACAATGTCTTCTCCGTCCGCACTCTTTGCCAGGGCGCCGCCTAGGAGCCGCAGTTCCGCCAACAACACAGGACTGTCCACCCCGGGACCAAAGTGCCGCAACAGGGCATCTTCGGTTTGTTCGTCCAGACGATCCAGCAGGAAGCCATGCTCCCGCACAGGCACCGGCTGGTCCGGGTCCTGGTGAATGGTGTCGAATTGGGTGGGGCTCAAAGGCCCGGTGGCGTCCATCATAAAGGGTGCGCAAGTGCGCATTGGCTCCAGGACTTCCGAGGCGGTTGCCGGATCACCTTGATAGGCGTAGCGGAGATGGATGACGAACTTTCCACGCAGTGGCTCCGGAATCATTTCCATCTCCGGGAGGCGCAGGAACGCCATGGACGCTGATGCCTCCACCGGCAGCGAAGGCACCCACTCCCGGAATGCCCGCAGGACCTCAGGCGCATATCCGCCGTCGAAGTACAACCCGCCGGCGTAAAGATCGTCCGCCGGGAAGAGATGGAATTCCATGGCCGTGACGATGCCAAGGTTTCCTTTGCCGCCACGGAGAAGGTAGAACAACTCCGGGTTCTCGTCTTTGGTCACCCGGCGCTGCGTGCCGTCGGCGGTGACGAGTTCAAAGGCAATGACGTGATCTGAGGCGAAACCATATTTGCGGCCCAGGATGGGCAGGCCGCCGCCCAGGGTGTAGCCCACCACCCCAACGTCGGTAGTGGAACCGCAGAGGCCCATCAAACCGAAGGTCGCGGCGAGATCCACCACGGCCTTCCAACGGACGCCCGCACCAACGCGGGCAGTTTTCTCGATGGGGTCAATGCTCAGCTCCAGCATCCGGCGGGTGCTGATGAGCAGGCCGCCCTCAATGGCATTGGTGGCGCCGTGACCGGTGGACTGGACGGAGACGGGCATACCGCGCTCAGCCGCCCAGCGAACAGCCGCGGAAACGTCCTCAGCATCGAGGGCGCCGAAGGCAAGATCAGGTTGGTGCTGTGTAGAGAGGTTGAAAGCCGCTACTTCGGGAGCGAACCCCGGATCGGCAGGCGTGAACACGGGGCCGTGCACGCTGAGTTGGAGTTCTGAAACATCTGAAAAGGACGCGTGGGACTGCATGATCTTCTCTCAATTGACCGATGTGGTGGAAGCTTCCCCAGCAAGCCACCATCAGTTTATCCATCAAGTGGATATAAGAGAAGGGAAAATAAATCACGCATAATCGGGCAGGCCTGAGCCACTTGGCCTTGGTGGCGGAAATTAAACCGCAAGAGTGCTGCGGCGGGTGTTAGAGCTGCTTGATCATGCGCGTGTTGCCCAGGGTGTTGGGCTTTACGCGGGCAAGGTCAAGGAACTCGGCAACGCCTTCGTCATGCGAGCGCAGCAGCTCCGAGTACACCTGCGGATCAACCACGGACTGGTCAGCCATGACTTCGAATCCGTGACGCTTGAAGAAGTCCACCTCGAACGTCAGGCAGAACACGCGGCTCACGCCCAGGGCTCGCGCCTCTTCCAGAAGGTTCTCCACAAGGACGTGACCCACTCCGCGCCCGCGCCAGGAGTCGGCTGCGGCAAGGGTGCGGATTTCCGCCAAGTCTTCCCACATGACGTGCAGGGCCCCGCAGCCGATCACTTCGCCATCGTCGGATTCAGCAATCCGAAATTCCTGGAGGCTCTCGTAGTACGCCACAGTCTCCTTGGCCATGAGGATCCGCTCCTCGGCCAAGGGGGCCACAAGCCTCTTGATAGCCGCCACATCGCTGGTGCGGGCAGGACGAAGGCTAAAGGTCGGATTCACTCCCCCATCCTAACGAGGCAAACAGGTCCCGGCCGCGCACACAGCACCACATGGTTCGCGAACGGATGATCCGGAGTCCGGTCGTCGGACAGGACGCCAGGGAGGAACTAGTCTCAAGTGGTGCCACCCAACTGGAAAGGTATTGAGATGAAGAAGGCCGTTCTCACTCTGGAGGGCACCCTCAGCGATGTTGTCGCCGTCTCGGAAGCGGCAGCGAAGGCCATTGCCGTAAATGACAGGGTTCGGCAGCGGCTGTACCGCGAGTTGCATAGGCTGCACGAGCGTCGTGGTGCATTAGCAAAAGCCCCCGACATTACGAGGGGACGAAAGCGAATCCTGTGGCAGGCATTGTGGGGCTTCCTCCTCAGCGCCGGCTTGTCGGCCGCACTGACAGCAGCCGTGATGTTCGGTCCTTCAGATCGCAAGAGCACCTATATCACCGCGGAGCAGGCAGCTTCGGTAGCCTCCCCTGCCGCGGTGATCGGAATCGTTCTCCTGGCAGTTGCACTCTTCCTCCCGGTGCCCGCAAGGCCGGCAGCACGATACGGAACCGTGTGCACACTGATTGTGGGACTTTTCGTCGTCGGCCTCGTGACCTTCAGGGCTGCCACGGGCGTCGCCGATGATCGAGGATTTGATACCGGGCAGGTCGCACCGTGGCTCATCAAGATGACGCTGACACTTGCACTCCTGGCCCTCCTCGCTTGGCGCCTGAACCGCAAACGATTGCTGGAACTCCAGCGGGACCTCAGTCCCGCAGCTCGCAAAGAGGCGATGCGAAACTTACGGTCGGCGGCTGAACACCTTGCGGCAACGTCGGTTGAACATTGGGACCGAGGAGCCAGCGGCTCGGTATCAGCGGCATGGAAGGCACAACTGAAGCAGCTGGAGCAACAAGGGACACCCTCGCATGTCATCGCTCAGGCACAAGCGATCGGGCCGATCGCATGGCTTGCCCGGTTTGTCTACGGCGGCGATTTCAACGGGGACCTGCGCAGAATCCTGTCCCGATAACACCAAGACAAACGGTAGCGGCGGCCAATGAGGGTTCCCGCGTCACCGGATCTACACTCCCAGCTCCTCCGGCAAAGGAACGTCCTCGCCCAGCACCTGCTTGGCCAGGAAGCTCTCAACCACTCCGTACCAAACCTTCGCGTGCTGAGGCTGCAGGATCCAGTGGTTCTCGTCGGGGAAGTACAGGAAGCGGTGCGGGCTTTGGCCGTTCTCATCGGCCGGCAGCTGGGATGAGGACAGTAGCTCGTACCAGAGGCGGAGGCCTTCGCCGATGGGAACGCGATAATCCTTGTCACCGTGGATGACCAGCATGGGAGTGTTGATATTGCCCACGTTCCGGTGCGGCGAGTTTTCCATCGCCATTTCCACGGTCATTTCCTTGAGCCAGTACTGGGCGGCGTCGGTGGTGGGGCCGAATTGGTCCAGTGCCCACAGGCTGGCGTGGGTGACGATTGCCTTGAAGCGGTCGGTCTGCCCGGCAACCCAGTTGGCCATGTATCCGCCGAAGGACCCGCCCATTGCCGCGGTCCGCGATTCGTCAACGTCCGGGCGGGCAGCCACGGCGTCCGTAATGGCCATGAGGTCCGTGAAGGGCTTCTTTCCCCATTCGCCCCACCCGCGCTGGATGAACTCCTGGCCGTAGCCGGTGGACAGGGCGGGGTCGGGAAGGAGGACGGCATAGCCCTTGGCTACAAGCAGCCACGGGTTCCAGCGCCACGTCCAGGCATTCCACGAACCCAATGGCCCGCCGTGGATCCACAGCAGGAGCGGTGCCGGGTTGTCCCTGGACGCGCTCTCAGGGAGCGCCAGGTATGCAGGAATACGGGAGCCATCTTCGGCAGTCGTTTCCACGCGCTCCAACTTGCCCTTGAAAACCGGCCGCTCCGCCGGCGCCTGCAACCGGACCACCTCACCGGTGGAGAGATTAATCCGTACAGCCTCGGCGGGGAACTCGTACGAGCTTCGGAGCGCATACGCCGTGGTTCCGTCCGGGGAAACCACGACGTCGGAATAGGCGGAGGCGTCTTCCGTCACCCGAGTGACTGCTCCATCCGCGACGCTGATCCGGAAAAC
The DNA here is from genome assembly GCF_006964045.1 of Arthrobacter sp. TS-15. NCBI lineage: Bacteria > Bacillati > Actinomycetota > Actinomycetes > Micrococcales > Micrococcaceae > Arthrobacter > Arthrobacter sp. TS-15. The sequence continues at coordinate 47,628 of NZ_SDXQ01000007.1, forward strand.
CGGCGACGCGCCGTCGTCGTCCGCTGTTACCAGCACGGCGCTGCCGTCGGGGAGCCAGGCGACGGGGTTGGCCCAGCGGTCCCATTGGTGCGCGAGCGGCTCCAAGTCGGTGGTCTCGCCGCCGGCGACGTTGAGCAGGTGGAGTTTCACTTGGGGAGCCTGCGCGGGTGTTGTGTCGCTCTCGCTCTGCACCACCAATGTCCGGTTGTCCGGGCTCACCGGACCGGGGAAGTAGCTCATTCCCGGGTGGTCCAGCAGGACCTTGACGGTCCCGGTCGCGACGTCGACGGCGGCAAGCACCTCGCGGCTGTCAGCCTTCGCGAGCGCTTTGGTCATGCTGGTGTAGATGGTCTTGCCGTCCGGGCTCACCACTGTCTTGGCTTCGCGCAGCGATCCGCCGACCCCGGGTGTCAGGTTCCGGAGGCGCAGCGGCGTTGACGCATCCACGGTGGACGGCTTGCCGGGGGCTTCTTCTTCACCCTGCTCCACCGCGAAGATCCGCGGCTCGGCCGGACCGAGGTCGGCATCCCAGTAGCGGACCGGGTAGCCGCTGTGCAGAATGGCCGAGACCTTGTTGTCCTTGCGGGCTTTGCGTCGTTCCTCGTCGTTCTCCTCGTCCGCGGATCCAGCCAGGACCTCAGCGTTGACGAAGGTGGCATGGGCGTCCCGGGCGGCCATGACCGAGCCAATGCCACCCGAACGTGAGTGGACCACGCGGGCCTCTCCCCCGTCCGCGGGCAGCAGCCACAGTGCATTCACGGGGTCCGCGTCGGGGCTTTCCGGATCGGGACGGGCCGAGGTGAAGTACAGGTCGCCGTTGGCAGCGAAGACGGCACCGGATTCGCCTTTTGAGCTGCGGGTGATGCGGCGCGCGTGTTTCCGGCCGCTGGGGTCCAGCTCCCAGAGCGCAGTGGCGAACTCGGTTCCTTTGCCGTTCAGCGTGGTCACGGTGGTGACCAATCGCTTGCCGTCCGGACTGAGGGTGAGGCCACCGACCCGGGGGATGGCGAGGTAGTGGTCAATGTCGTGGAACGGGGTTTCGGGCTGCTCGGCCCGTGTATGAGTGTCAGCAGAGTCCATGGTCCGATTCAACACGGATTGTGCACCAGATCACAGAGTGGTTCACTCACAGTGAAACAGTACTTTCACATATTCACCCAACTGAGTCGCAGCAGAGCGCGTTTTGAACGCTCAAAACGCGCTCTGCTGCTACTTACTTGGGAGGTCTTCCAGGGCTTCGAGCACAGGCGCGGTTCCGTCCTCCGCTGCGATGGCCGCCGCCACTTCCGCGGCGCGGTGCGCGTACGACGGCGTGCTGACGGCTTGAGTGATCGCGTCACCAAGACGCTCCGGAGTCAGCTTCTTATAGGGCATCGGCTGGGGACCCGCTCCGAGTGATGCAATGCGGGCCGCCCACAGCGGCTGGTCCGTGTAGACCGGGACGCCAATGGCAGGCACTCCCGCGCGAAAGCCGGCCGCCGTGGTTCCCGCCCCGGCGTGATGTACCACTGCCGCCATCTGCGGGAACAGCCACTCATGCGGAACGCCCCCAATGCCAATCGCATCGTCACCCAGGGCTCCGTCCGCTCCCTGTACAACAGCCCGCACTCCGGCACGGCGGGTTGCCTCGAGGATGAAAGTGGGGTCGATGTGGGCACTACTTCCAAAACCAACAAAAACGGGCGGTGGGCCGTCGGCAAGGAAGGCCACCAGGTCCGTCGGAGGCTGCCAATCCGCTCTCACGGCCGGCCACCAATATCCCGCCATCACCAGGCCCGCGTGCCAATCTGCAGGCCTCGGCAGCACTGAGGGACTGATGCCGTGAAGAATAGTGGCGTGCGCTTTACGACGACGGCGCTCACCGGCTGCGCGGCTCTGCCTGCCCAGTCCGAGCTCCTTGCGAAGGCGCGCACTGGGGCGATCGTAGGGAGCCGGGCCCGCAGCTGCGCGCTCACCAATAATCTTGTTTCCCCAAGCGCCAAGGCTTCGGGCAGAATTCATGAGCACCGGCGGGTATGCTGCACTGGGCTCCGTGGGCTGCAAATGTGCGCCTATGGCCGGAATGCCCATGGCCTCGGCGATCTCGTACGCATAGGGCGCCACTGAATTAGCCAGGATCACGTCGGCGCCGGCCTCAGCCGCAGCCAAGGTACCGGTGGCGGCGTCATCCATGTATTCAGTGAGCTTCCGCCAGAAAGTGGGCACGCCCGCGGATGACGCGTTGGCGCCGGGCGCTGGTTGCCTGATCAGTGCCTCAAGATCTCCGGGGAGCGGCCTGAACTCGCAACCCGACTCAACCACCAGAGGCGCATAGGCAGGGTTGGACGCGATGGCCACCTCATAGCCCAGGTTTTGTAGACGGTTTCCCAGCCCCGCCATGGGCGCGACATCTCCCCGAGTCCCCGGAGCCACCATGAGAACGCGCATGCGGTCCCACCTCCCTTCTTCGGAGTTTTTGTACAGATAACGCCCTTATGAAGCCACCTTATGGGCATTATCTGTACAAAAACTCGGCACGCGCCAACGCAAAAGCCCCGCCCGCTCTTTGTTGGAGCGGGCGGGGCTTAGTGCTGGTGCGCTTTGTGCTGTAGAGACTACGCGGTCGGAGCGATCTCCGGGATTCGCGGCTTGGCGTTGCCTTCGAATGTGAACTTGGCGTCGTCACCTTCGCCGTCAACGTCCACCACAACAATGTCGCCGGAGTGGAGTTCGCCGAACAGGATCTTCTCGGACAGCTGGTCCTCGATCTCGCGCTGGATGGTCCGGCGCAGAGGCCGGGCGCCCATGGCGGGATCGTAACCACGCGTGGCCAGGAGAACCTTGGCGGCGGGCGTGAGCTCGATGCCCATGTCCTTGTCCTTGAGGCGACGCTCCAAGCGGGTCACGAACAGGTCCACGATCTCGATGATCTCGTCCTGCGTCAGCTGCGGGAACACCACGACGTCGTCAACACGGTTGAGGAACTCGGGGCGGAAGTGCTGCTTGAGCTCCTCCGTCACGCGGGCCCGCATCCGGTTGTAGCCGGTCTGGGTGTCCGTACCGGACTGGAAGCCAGTGGCCACGCTCTTGGAGATATCGCGGGTACCAAGGTTGGTGGTCATGATGATCACCGTGTTCTTGAAGTCCACCACGCGGCCCTGGGAGTCGGTCAGTCGGCCGTCTTCCAGAATCTGCAAGAGAGAGTTGAAGAGGTCCGCGTGGGCCTTTTCCACTTCGTCGAACAGGACCACGGAGAACGGACGCCGGCGGACCTTCTCGGTCAGCTGGCCGCCTTCTTCGTAGCCGACATAGCCCGGAGGTGCACCGAAGAGACGCGAAACCGTGTGCTTCTCGGAGTACTCGGACATGTCCAGCGTGATGAGGGCGTCCTCTTCACCGAACAGGAACTCGGCAAGTGCCTTGGCAAGTTCGGTCTTGCCGACGCCGGTGGGCCCGGCGAAGATGAACGAGCCGCCAGGACGCTTGGGGTCCTTCAGGCCTGCACGGGTGCGGCGGATTGCCTGGGACAGGGCCTTGATTGCCTCGTCCTGGCCCACAACGCGCTTGTGCAGCTCGTCTTCCATCTTGAGCAGGCGCGAGGACTCTTCCTCGGTGAGCTTGAAGACCGGAATGCCCGTGGAGTTCGCAAGAACTTCCGCGATCAAGTCCTCGTCAACCTCGGAGATGTCGTCCATGCCGCCGGACTTCCATGTGCGTTCCTTCTCTGCGCGTTCGGCAATGAGCTTCTGCTCCTTGTCGCGCAGCGAGGCAGCACCCTCGAAGTCCTGGGCGTCGATTGCCGATTCCTTCTCCATCTTGACGTCAGCAATGCGCTCGTCCATGGCCTTGAGCTCCGGCGGAGCGGTCATACGGCGGATGCGCAGGCGTGCGCCGGCTTCATCGATGAGGTCGATCGCCTTGTCCGGAAGGAAGCGGTCCGAGATGTAACGTTCGGCCAGCTGCGCCGCCGAGGCGAGGGCGCCGTCGGTGATCGTTACGCGGTGGTGTGCCTCGTAGCGGTCACGCAGGCCCTTGAGGATCTCGATCGCGTGCGCAACAGAGGGTTCCTTGACCTGGATGGGCTGGAAACGACGCTCAAGCGCAGCGTCCTTCTCAATGTGCTTGCGGTACTCGTCAAGGGTGGTAGCACCGATGGTCTGGAGTTCACCACGGGCCAGCATCGGCTTGAGGATGGATGCAGCATCGATGGCACCCTCGGCAGCACCTGCACCAACGAGGGTGTGAATCTCGTCGATGAAGAGGATGATGTCGCCGCGGGTGCGGATTTCCTTGAGAACCTTCTTCAGGCGCTCTTCGAAGTCACCGCGGTAGCGGGAACCGGCAACCAGGGAACCGAGGTCAAGCGTGTACAGCTGCTTGTCCTTGATGGTCTCCGGGACATCGCCGCGGACGATCGCCTGGGCGAGGCCTTCGACGACGGCAGTCTTACCGACGCCGGGCTCACCGATCAGGACGGGGTTGTTCTTGGTACGGCGGGAGAGGACCTGCATGACGCGTTCCATCTCCTGCTCGCGGCCGATCACGGGATCGAGCTTGTTCTCGCGGGCAGCCTGGGTGAGGTTGCGTCCGAACTGGTCAAGCACCACCGAACCGGCAGGAGTACCTTCCGGCTGGCCCTGGCCCGAGCCGCTGCCAGCGGTCTCCTTGCCCTGGTAGCCGGAGAGCAGCTGGATAACCTGCTGGCGGACCCGGTTCAGGTCCGCCCCAAGCTTCACCAGCACCTGGGCGGCCACGCCTTCGCCTTCGCGAATGAGGCCGAGCAGGATGTGCTCAGTACCGATGTAGTTGTGGCCGAGCTGCAGTGCTTCGCGGAGGGAAAGCTCAAGCACCTTCTTGGCGCGCGGGGTGAAGGGGATGTGACCGGACGGGGCTTGCTGGCCCTGACCGATGATCTCCTGCACCTGCTCACGAACGCCATCGAGCGAAATGCTCAGGGACTCGAGCGCCTTGGCAGCAACGCCTTCACCCTCGTGGATCAGACCCAAGAGGATGTGCTCGGTACCGATGTAATTGTGGTTAAGCATCCGTGCCTCTTCTTGGGCAAGGACGACCACGCGACGGGCACGGTCCGTAAATCTCTCAAACATTTCGCCACACTCCTAGCTACGACGTACTTTGATGCTACGTGTCTGAGAAGCACTTTTGGGGCGTGTTCGCCACAGGGGAAACATGACGTGATTGCGGAATAAATCCGGCTCCAGCCCTTGACCTCGGCCAGCCGCCGGTGTCACCCTGTCGCCTTACCGGGCATCACACAGCGGCGCCGGGCCGGAAGCATTTCCGGCCGCCCTTGGCCGCGAGTTAGTTGAAACCCCATTCACGCCGGTATTCGAACCTTGCTACTCCTGGGGATTCACAGGATATTCCAAGGCTTGGGAGGGACTCCCGCAAACTTCCGCCTTAAACGCCAATGCCCCGGCAAGAGACTGCCGGGGCATTGCAGCGGATAATCAGGAATTGGCCTTTTGGTAGGCTTCCTGAATTTCAGCCTGAATACGACCGCGGCTGTTGACGGTGTAGCCGTTGTCACGGGCCCACTGGCGGATTTGCGCGGAATCCTGGTTACGTGCGGCTGTTGCACGGCCCCTGGTTGCGCGACCGGAAGAAGTCTTCCTAGCCTTTGCGACGTAGGGCTCCAACGCCTTGCGCAGCGAGGCTGCGTTGGCAGTGGACAGGTCCATCTCGTAGCTCACGCCATCGAGGCCAAAACGGACAGTTTCGTCCGCGGCGCCTTCATCCAGGTCATCGACGAGGATGATTTTTACTTTCTGTGCCATGAGGTGCCTCTCATTTGGAGGGTTGGATATTCAGAAATTCCCCGGATTCCTTTGATGATTATCGTTCACGGCAAGCATGCACGTCAAAGCGCAATTGGATTCTCTTCAGTTAGCTGAACCCAATTGAGCTATTTAGCTGCCGGCCCCTCGGAGGCAGGTCCCGAGTTTTTCAAATTCGCTTCGGCCTGCGCCTTGGCTTCCGCCTGACGTTCTGATTTGTCCGCATTGAAGATCGACTTCATGGCAAACCAGAAGATCAATCCCACCACAATGGATGGCGCCAGGACTGCGATGTACTCCATAATCAGTGACCTTCAGGCTTCAACAACGGGAACAGGATGGTTTCGCGGATACCAGCACCGGTAAACAGCATCACCAGGCGGTCAATACCCAACCCGATGCCACCCATGGGTGGTGCACCGTATTCAAGGGCCCTCAGGAAGTCCTCGTCCAGCTGCATGGCTTCCTCGTCGCCTGCAGCGGAGCGACGGGACTGCTCTGTGAGGCGCTCACGCTGGATCACGGGATCAATGAGCTCAGAGAACGCCGTTCCCCGCTCCATGCCGCCAATAATCAGGTCCCAGGCCTCAATGAGCCGGCCGTCTTCACGGTGCGGGCGAGCCAGCGGCTGGGCGGACGGCGGGTAGTCGTAAACAAATGTGGGGTTCAGCAGGGTTGGTTCCACGATCTCGCCGAACAGTTCCACAACGATCTTCTCGGCGTCCCATTTGGGGTCCACCTTGACCTCGTGCTTGGCAGCAATTGCCAGCAGTTCATCCACCGTGGTGTCCGGAGTAATTTCAATCCCCACAGCTTCGGAAATACCCGGGTACACCGAAATCCACGCCCATTCGCCGTCGAGGTTAATTTCCCCGGCGTCCGTCTGGATGGTGCGCGTCCCCACGACGTCGGCCACGTTCAGGATGATTTCCTTCATGCGCTCGGCCATGACGAACTGGTCCGCCCACGCTTCGTAGCATTCGAGGGTGGTGAATTCGGGGCTGTGCGTGGAGTCCACGCCTTCGTTGCGGAAGACCCGGCCCATGTCATAGACGCGGTCAATGCCGCCAACAACGGCGCGCTTGAGGAAGAGCTCAGTAGCGATGCGCAAGGTCATCTTCTGGTCGAAAGCGTTCATGTGCGTCTCGAACGGACGTGCGGTAGCTCCGCCGTGGACCAGCTGCAGGATGGGAGTCTCCACCTCCACGTAACCGTGGCGGTCAAGGGTGTCGCGGACCGAGCGGGTGATGGCTGCACGCTTGTAGACCATTTCGCGGGCTTCGTCGCGGACCATGAGGTCAACGTAGCGCTGGCGAACACGGGTTTCCTCATTCAGTTCCGCGTGCAGGACCGGGAGCGGACGCAAGGCCTTGGATGCCATGGACCAGGAGTCGGCCATGACAGACAGCTCGCCGCGGCGGGAAGAGATGACCTCGCCCTTGATAAAGACGTGGTCTCCAAGGTCAACAAGGGCCTTCCAGTCAGCGAGCGCTTCCTCACCAACATTGGCCAGGCTCAGCATTGCCTGGAGGCGCACCCCCTTGCCGTCCACCCCGCCCTCCTGGAGCGTGGCGAAGCACAGCTTGCCAGTGTTGCGGACGAAGACGACGCGGCCGGTGACGCCCACGGTGTCTCCCGTGGTTTCATCGGCTTCCAGGTGTGCGTACTTCTCGCGGATCTCGCTGAGGGAATGGGTCCGTTCTACACCCACCGGATAGGCCTCGGTGCCGCGCTCCATCAGCTTGGCGCGCTTCTCCATACGGATGCGCATTTGCTCGCTGGCATCGATGGGCTCTGCGGAGGTTTTCTGGGCGGGGGTGTTTGCGGAAGTCACAATCCTTAAGTTTACCGGTGATTAAGGGCCTTTACTTCCGGGGGCCCAGATCGGGGAAACGCATAGACTCAGGCTGTGGAAACGTGGACGGTTGAAACGAACGACGGCGGCGGGCAGCTTGAGGTGCACACCTTTCGGCCTGCCGATTCTGCAGGTGCTTCCCTTCCGGGTTCGAAGGCACCTGCTGAACCAGCCGGCGTCGTACTTGTTCATGGCACCTTGGTGACCGACGCCCTGTACTGGCCGTTCGCGCGGACGCTGAGCGTCATGCTGGAACGTCCGGTGCACAGTTATAACCGGCGCGGAAGGGGACATTCCACACCGCAGCCGCCCGACTATTCTGTGGGCACTGAGATCGCGGACCTTCAAACCGTCATGGAACGCACCGGCTCCACGGATGTGGTGGCACACAGCTATGGCGGATTCGTAGCACTGCAGGCCGCGCGCCAAGCCAGAATCAACAAGCTGGTGACGTACGACGCCGCCGTGTCGCTCTCAGGCAACCTCAACAGCCGGTGGCGGCCCGAGCTCGAGGAAGCTGTAACCTCCGGCCAGCTGGATCACGCTTGGGCCCATCTGGTGCAAGGACTGGGAACGGCGGGGCCGATTTCCTATCTGCCCATGGGTGCGCTGCGTGCGCTCAGTGTCCTCTCAGCCCGGACCCGGCTGGGTTTGGAGATGCGCTCCCTCCTACCCACCGCCGTCACGGAAATGCGCGCGGTACTGGACGCAGACGCCCACCTTCACGATTTCATGCAGCTCTCCACCCCTACTCTCATGCTCAGCGGTGGGTGGAGTCCGTCGTATTTCGCAGAAACCGGCCGGATTCTGGCCGGTGCCGTGCCGGCAATCACTTTCGCGGTGGTGCCGCTTCAGTTCCATGAGGGTCCGCTCCGGCCCGGGAAACGGCTCGCGTCGCGGATCGCCCGGTTCCTGTCGGGTAGTCCCGGTAGTCCCGTGGAGGACGAAACCGACAGCGCCCCCTAGGATGTTCCGGTGAGGGAACGGGACATCAAAACGCACGACGGCGGCAATCTCGCCTTGTACAGCTACGGCACGGAAGAAGCGCCCGGGGAGCGCCGTGTGGTGCTCATTGGAGGCGCATTCCTCACTGCTCTGATCTACCGTCCTTTTTCCATAGCCCTATCCAAGGGACTGGGCGAAGGCTGGGCCGTGGATGTGTACGATCGCCGCGGCCGGGGCCAGTCAAGCGAGCAACCCCACAATTACTCCATGGCGACGGAAATCGCCGATGTCCGCACCATCATGGACGCCACGGGCGCCCGTAACATCATGGGCCATAGTTTGGGCGGCGCCGTGGCGCTCAACGCGGCCCAGGCCTTCGCAGGCACGCCCCACCAGCCGGACAAACTTGCCGTGTACGACGCCGCCGTAAACATTGACGGCAGCATGGACACCGGGTGGATCAAAGGGTTCGAGGACTCCGTCAATGCCGGTGACATCAACCAGGCCATGGCAAAGATGAAGCGGGGCATGGAGGCTGGTACAGCACTTGCCCGCGTACCGGAACCCATTCTGGTCGGGCTCATGGCCGTGGTGTCACGAACCAAAGTCAACAAGCTCTTCCGCGACTTGCTGCCCACTGGCGTGGGGGAACTCAAAGCAGCCTTCGATGAGTCCGACACTCCGCGGGATTTCTCCGTCCTTCCTCCCAACACGCACTTCATGGTGGGCAAGAAGAGCCCGCAGTTCTACAAAGTGGCAGCCGCACGCCTGAACCGGGCCGTTCCAGGCAGCACCTTGGAAGTCTCGCCCAAAGGCTTTCACGGCTCTGTTCCGGCCGCGGTCAATGAATTGGTCTCCGACATCTCGGACTACTTCAAGGGTTGATCCGTTCCCTGGTTATACACATAAGGGGCGGCATGCTGCCTGCATTCAGGTCGCTCGGTTAGGCTCGAGTTATGACGCGCGACATCATCATGACCCACGACGGCGGACACCTCGAAGTACTCACCACCGGCGGTGAACTGGCAGCAGCAGGCTCCGGCGTCGTCGTCGTTCCTGCCTCAATGGTGACTGCCACTGACTACCAGCGTTTCGCTCAGAAACTCAGCGAGGCTCTAGGCCGCCCGGTTCACACGTTCAATCGCCGTGGGCGCGGGGATTCGTCCCCGCAGTCGGAGGACTACACGCTTGAAGCGGATATCCGGGACCTCCACGACGTCATGAAGCACACGTCCAGCACTGATGTGTTTGGTCACAGCTTCGGCGGCGCAGTGGCGCTGCACGCGGCCCGGACCCTTCCGGTGGAACGCCTGGCGGTGTACGACCCCGCCGTATCCGTTAACCACAGTGTCAAAGCTGATTGGACACCGGATTATGAACGCGCGACGGCGGCCGGCGACTATGATCGCGCCCTCGCCATCCTCATCAAGGGAGTTGAGACCGGCGGCGCCTTCGCCCGCATGCCCCTGTCCATGCTGACCTTGGCAAACAAACTTGCCGCCGGAACTCCATTGGGCAAGCAGATGCGTGAGCTGATGACTTGCGGTGTCCGCGAGATCAAGGCGGTCATCGCTGCGGACATGCCGGCCGAGCCGTTCGTTGAACTGCCTTTGGAGACTTTGATTGTGGTGGGCGAAAAGAGCCCCGCATACTTCGGCGTTGCGTGCGGCCAGATCCATGACATCCTTTCCGGATCCAGCTACACCATCCTGCCCGGCTCGGGGCATGACGGGCCCATCAAGGCTCCGGAAAAGCTGATCTCAGAGTTGTCAGAGTTCTTCTCGGGCTAGGGACCTTCGCTGGCATTCGGGCGGGCTCTACGTCCTTGAACCATGGTTTGGCAGAAACTTGTCCCCCGCTTAGGCTGTTAATAATAAGTCCCCTTACCTTTTAGGGGGCGTGCGTTGACCGGTTCAGATTCCCGGCAGCTGCATGACGTGTTCCAGACCTCGGCAACAGGAGGACCACCATGACTGATCAGTACACATTCCGAAACCCCGTCACGGCCTACGAAAAAATCTCGCCACCCAAACAGCACCAGCCCGAGCCCGGCCTCGATGCTGAACTGACGCCCAAAGCCGACCTGGGTGAAGAAAGCTACCGCGGAACGGGACGGCTGGAAGGCCGCAAGGCGATCGTCACCGGCGCGGACTCGGGAATTGGTGCCGCCACGGCCATCGCCTTTGCCCGGGAAGGGGCAGACGTCGTTCTTTCGTACCTGCCCGAAGAGGAAGAAGACGCAGCCCGAATTGCCGGCATCATCGAGGCCGCAGGCCGCAAGGCCGTGAAGGTGCCCGGAGACCTCAAAGACTCTGCCATGTGCCAGGAAGTGGTGGACACCGCAATTGCCGTCCTCGGCGGTGTGGACATCCTGGTCAACAACGCAGGCAAGCAAGTGGCGCAGGAAGATCTCACCGAGATCACCGACGAACAGTTCGACCACACGCAGAAGACCAACGTGTACGCCATGTTCTGGCTGACCAAGGCAGCGCTCCCCCACCTGCCTGCCGGATCCACCATCATCAACACCACATCCATCCAGGCCTACAACCCGTCACCAACGCTGGTGGACTACGCCACCACCAAGGCGAGCATCAACAACTTCACCAAGGGACTCGCGCAGCAGCTGGCGCCCAAGGGCATCCGGGTCAATGCCGTAGCACCCGGCCCTATCTGGACCCCGCTCCAGGTCAGCAGTGGTCAGCCGAAGGAAGAACTTCCGGAATTCGGGCAATCCACACCCCTGGGCCGCGCAGGCCAACCCGCCGAACTGGCTCCGGCCTACGTGTTCCTTGCCTCAGCGGAATCCAGCTACGTTGTCGGTGAAACGCTCAACGTCAACGGCGGCAGCCCCACGCCATAATTAGGGCCCGCTCACCTATTCGGCGTGCGGCTTCTTAGGGGGCGAGCTTGTTACCGCCTATTCAGGGCAGGCTCGCTCCCGGGGCGGGCTGCTCAGCCTTGTTGTGGGTGGGTTAAAGTCGAAGAGCCCCAGCCGGTGGCTGGGGCTCTTCTTAATGGTTGTCCGGCGGTGTC
>NZ_SDXQ01000008.1:0-135 GCF_006964045.1 Arthrobacter sp. TS-15
CCACCCACCGCACCAACCGCCACGCACCACCGCCATCGAACCCCACAACCAGCCGCCCGACACCCAACCCTTAAACAACAACGCTCCCCCACCGAAGTGAGAGAGCGCTGAGCCAAAACCCGAGGGATGTGAGAG
>NZ_SDXQ01000008.1:176-180659 GCF_006964045.1 Arthrobacter sp. TS-15
GAGGGATGTGAGAGAGCGTCTGAGGGGTCAAACGGAGGCTTAGTGGCCGCCGTGGCCTCCGGCGCCTTCCGTCTTGCGCATCATGGCGCCAAGGACCACAGCCGCCACCGCGATAACGGTCGCGGCCAGGAATGCCGCCTGCATGCCCGCCACCAACCCGGAGGATGCAGAAACCACGGCGTAAATGGACACCAGCAGCGCAGTGCCGGCAGCACCCGCAACCTGCTGGGCCGTGCTGATAATCGCTGAACCATGGGAGTAGAGGTGCGGCGGCAGTGGGTTCAGGCCTGTGGTGAAGGCCGGCGTAAAGAGCAGGGCGAGGCCAAGGCTCAGTGTGACGTGCAGGGCAATAACCCAGCCAAGGGAACTTGCCTCATCCAGACGCGAGAACTGCCAGAGAGTCAGGACCATCAGCACCGAGCCTGTGACAGTCAGCGGCAGGGGACCAACCTTGTCGAAGATCCGCCCGATGACCGGACCCAACAAGCCCATGGCCAAACCACCCGGCAGCAGAGCCAGTCCGGTCTCCAAAGGCTGAAGGTGAAGCGTGTTCTGGAGGTACAGCGGCAACAGGATGACGCCGCCGAACAGGGCCATCATGGCGACGACCATCAGCAGCGTGGACACCGTGAACATCCGGAACTTGAAAGCGCGAAGGTCCAAGAGCGGGGCGTCGGACTTCTGGAGCTTGAGCTGCCGGAAGACAAACAGTGCAAGGCAGAGGACGCCTACTACCAGCGCGATGACGGGAACAACGCCAGCCTCGGCTCCACCGATCTGGCTCAAACCGTAAACCAGCCCACCAAAGGCGGGGACGGTAAGGATGACAGAAGGCACGTCCAGTGTGGTCTTCTCCCGTTCGCCCACGTTGGTGAGGTACTTGGCGCCGATCGCAAACGCAGCCAGGGCAACGGGCAGCACGAACACGAACATGAAGCGCCAGGAGAAGTGGTCCAGGATGATGCCTGAAACAGTGGGTCCCATGGCGGGGGCCACCGAGATGGCAATGCTGACGTTGCCCATCACGGCACCGCGTTTGGACATCGGAACCAGCGTGAGGATGGTGGTCATCAGCAGCGGCAGCATGATGGCAGTGCCACCTGCTTGTACTATGCGCGCCAGCAGCAACACCAGGAATCCCGGTGCCAGTGCGGCCAGCAACGTTCCACCGCTGAACAGCCCCATGGCCAGCATGAAAGCCCCGCGCGTACTCATCCGTTGCAGGATGAAACCCGTGGTGGGGATGACGACTGCCATGGTCAGCATGAAGCCCGTGGCCAGCCACTGCACAGTGGACGCGCTCACCTGGAGGTCCGTCATGAGGCGCTGCAGGGCGACGTTCATGATGGTCTCGTTGAGGATCACCACGAAGGTTGCCACCAACAGCGTGACAATGACCGTCACGGATTCGCGTGACATCTTCCCGGACACCGGGGCCTGGGACCCGGGAGCCTGGGGCGCCGGCACTACCGGGGGCGCCGCCTCGGTGGAGGTGACGGAGCCGGAAGCGCCCGAATTAGGCTTGCCGTTGGCGTCGGACGTGACGTCGGTAGACATGAGGATTCCCCAAGGGTTTGGATTTGGTGTCCGGCGATCTATGCCGGTGAAGACTAGAACAGTCTAAACTCCCATCCAATTCCCGTCAGTAGAGAAATTCCTAACGCTAGGAGAACAAAGGGGCGTTGTCGATGAGCCGCACCGGCCCCACTTTGGCGGCAATGATCGCCAATCCCTCACCGCGGAAGGGGGTCTCCTTGCAGTTCTCTGCGAGCGGCTCCAGCGTAGTGGGATCCACGACGTCGAAGTAGTCCAGTTCCACCAGCGGCTGCGATTCAACAAGCGCGACGGCGGAATCGAGGTCAAGCGGTTCATGCGCGTTCGCGCGGGACTCAATGAGGCGCAAAGCCCGCGACAACACCAGCGCTGCTTCACGCTCTTCGTCGGACAGGAACCTGTTGCGGCTGGAGAGCGCCAAACCGTCCTCACTGCGAACGATGGGCACGGGCACAATCTCTACCGGGAAGTTCAGGTCCGAGACCATGCGCTTCACCAATGCCAACTGTTGTGCGTCCTTCTGGCCAAAATAGGCCCGGTAGGCCGCCGTCGTGCCGTCAGCCGCAGCACGTCCGGGGAGTCCGTAGTGCAACAGCTTGGCCACCACAGTAAGGGCGCCGTCGAAATGTCCCGTGCGCGAGGCCCCTTCCCACTTTTCACCCAGCGGACCGGATGTCACCCGTACTAAGGGCTGGCCGCCGGGATACACCTCGTCCACGGACGGCGCGAACACCAAGTCCACGCCTTCGGCATCAAGCAGGGCCATGTCAGCGTCGAGGGTGCGCGGGTAGCGGTTAAGGTCCACGGCATCGCCAAACTGCAAGGGGTTGACGAAGATGGTGGCCACCACCACGTCGTTCTCCGCCGCAGCGGTCCGGGCCAGCGCGGCATGGCCCGTATGCAAAGCACCCATGGTGGGTACAAGTCCTTGCGAATTTCCACCTTTGGCGGTCAGGAGCCGCGCACTCTCGGCCCGTAATTCCGCCGCCGTGGTCACGAGTTTGATGGCCATGCTGTTCAGTTTCCTTCCGGTGCCTTGGGTTCGGCGCCCAAGGCCTCGTCAATCTCAATCAGTTGTTCGGGACGCAGCAGCCCGCGTTTTCCTGCCCTGCGCGCAGTCGCCCGGGCCATGGCCCGGTAGGCCTCAAGGACGTCGCCGCCTGCACCGCCGTCGTACTCTTTCAATGCCTGGGCGTGCGCGGAAACGGTACCCACATCCCCTCGCGAAACAGGACCGGTCAGCGCAGATTCGCCGGACGCGAGGGCGTTCTCGAGAGTCGCACGCAGCAGCGGACCAAGCATGGCCTCCGGGGTTTCGACGCCGATCTCCCGCAGCATTTGCGATGCCTGCGCCACCAGCGTGACCATATGGTTCGAGCTATGCGCGAGTGACGCGTGATAGAGCGTGCGATCGGCCTCAGCAATGGCCACGGGTTCCGCGCCCATCTCCACTACCAGTGCCTGGGCGATCGGCAGCATGGCAGCATCCGCCGTGACACCAAACGTGCAATCCATGAGACGGGTTAGGTCCAGGCTCATGCCGGTGAAGGTCATGGCCGGGTGAAGCGCCAGCGGAATCGCACCCGCTGCCCGGACCGGGTTGAGGATTCCGACGCCGAACCGGCCCGACGTATGCGCCACCAGTTGGCCGGGCTGCCACGCTCCGAGCTTGGCCAACCCCGCCACCAACTCGCCGAGGGCATCGTCCGGGACGGCTAGCAAAACGAGCTCCGAGCGTTCCACGATGTCCTGGATTTCCAGGACCGGAACGCCGGGAAGCAGGTTCTCCGCACGCTCGCGGCTCGCCTCGGATACGGCAGAAACCCCGACGACGGCGTGCTCGGCCGCGCGCAAAGCGGCACCCAACACGGCACCCACCTTGCCAGCGCCGATGATCCCGACACCGAGTCGTCCTGGCCTAGCCATCGTGGCGGTCCTCCTGTTGCGGTGAAGTCTGGGGTGGTGCAGGCTGGGCGGGTTGTTCCGTTAGTGTGGCTGCGAGCTCCGGGGCTTGCGGTGCCACCTGCGCCAGCCATTGTTCGCTGGTTTGCCGCTTCCGTGCCTCCCGGGCCCGGGCAGCCTGCTGATCGAAAAGCTCCACTGCCTGCTCCACGTCGGCTTGGAACACCCGCGGGGAAACCGGCCCTGCCGTGGTGTGGAGGACAAGATCGGCCACGCGGAATCGCCTCGCCCACGGGCCCTGGTGCAGTGCCATGGATTGTGTCCGCTGATGCGGAACCATCACAAGCGTGTGCCACCAGCGGCCGGAACGGATCAGCAACGCAGTCTTGGTGGCAAGGAAACCGTTGCGCCGCCAGCCAAGCGGGGCCAACAACCTTGCGCGGCGGGGAGTGGTGGTGAAGCCGTCACTCGTGGCGGTGTTGGGTTGAACCGGCCCAAGCCCATTAAGGCCCGCGGTGAAAACCCGTTCCGGATCCTCAACTCCAGGATCAGGCAACACCAAAGACATCATCCGCAACACCTCCGGCTTCAGACCGACGGGAAGCAACATTGTTCGGACGCCATCAGTACTGGCCGCCAGGCCGTAACCCGCCACGTTGACGTGAATCCGGTACCAGCCAAAGATCCTCCACAGGGGCGGCTGCGCCACCATGAGCGCCTGGATCCGCCCGGGCGGAAGAGTCTGCGCCTGCGTATCAAGAAGCCCGTACCGGAGGCGGATGCCGTCCGGGGAAATCGCGGCGGTGAAGTTGTAGCCCTTGTTGAAGGAGCTCCAGTAAGACGCAGCGATACCCAGGATGCCGGGGATGAGCGCCAGGAAAATAGCGTTGTTGTCAAACAACACAGACGTTGTGACAACAACTGCGGCCCCAAGCAAAATGCCGACAGTCTGCTCGCTGAGCAGCAGGGAACCAATAAGCCGGGACGGCGGCACCGACAACACAACATGCTCCGGAGCTTCCGGGACTTCCGCTGCGGTTTCCGGTCCGCTGACTACACCCGCCGCCCGCGCAAGAATGGTGGCACGCAGCTGCTTAGCTTGGTCCAGCGGGAGGTAAGCGAGCCGCACGGCCGACTCGCCGGCGTCGGCCACTTCAAACTTCAGTTCAGCGAGCCCGAAGATCCGCGCCAAAAGCGGCTGCACAATGTCGATCGCCTGAACGCGATCCAAACGGGCCTGCCGTTGCTGCTTGAACAGGAAGCCGGTGTTGACACGGACATACCCCTCCGCCACTTGGTAGCGCGTGAAGTACCAGCTAAGAATGAACCCGCCAACCGTCAACAGCAACACTACGGCGCCCCCGGCCAGCAGCCACGGCGCCCGGCCGCTGAGGTTCGGATCCACGAAATCCCGGCCCTGCAGCATTCGCTCGAAAGCGTCACGACCAAAGAAGAACCCGACGGCGGCAAGCGCCACCCAGCCGCGAACGAACGGTGACGCAGGGTGGACGCGGTTCCAGTCGCCGTCGACCGTTGGTTCCGGCTTGCCCGGCAGGCTCTCAGTGGCGTTGTTTTCCAGGCTCACAGCCCGGCCAACCTGGCTTCTCCGCGAGCCGAAAGCTGCTCGCGCAAGCGTGCCCCTTCTACTGCCGGAAGCCCAGGCAACTGCGCATTGGTTCCCGCAGAGGCCGTGTGAAGTTTGAGCGTGCACAACCCCAGGCTGCGTTCAACGGGCCCAACCGCAACGTCCACATATTGCATCCGGCCGTAAGGGACCACCATGGTTCGCTGGAAGAAAATACCGCGGCGGATAAGAAGGTCATCGTCGCGCTCGGCGTACCCGATTGCGCGAACTTGGCGCGGAATCAGCACCAGCCTCCACAAGGCCAACACCAGCACCATTGCGGGAACCGTGATCGCCAGCCACAGAGGCGGCCACCGCCACCAGCCGAGCAACACGAAAACGAGAGGCAGGCTGAGGAATACCAGCATCACAACGTTGCCGATAGCCCACTCCACTAAGCGAACGGTGACGTACTTTGGGGATACCCGCAGCCACTGGACGCCGGGAGGATCAATCGCCTCGGTATGCATACTCGCCTTCACCTTTAGTTTCGCCTCGACGGGTTTCCGGTCCGGCGGTCCCACCTTCCAGGTCCTCCGGCGGGATGCGGCAGAACCGCTCCACCACCAGACCAACCACAACCATCACTACGCCGCCGCCGCCCATCAAAAGGGCATTCCACAGAATTCCCTCGCCGCCACGCAAGCCACCAATACGGAGAAGGTCCGTGGCGATTCCCGCATGCCAACCCAGGAGCAGAGTCCCCGCGTAGGCGCAGGCTTGAGCCAGAATCAGCGTCCTGGCCGCGAGGATCGGATCAAGCAGGTTTTTCTTCTTGCCGTTGCGCCAACGCAATACTCTGATACCCATGACCAGCGTCAGCCCGGCGATGACCGCCATGGTGATGAGCGCGGAAACGGGCAGCACAGGGGTAGGCATGCTGAAACGGTTGGTAGCCACCGTAGCCAACCAACCAATCACGGCAGCGATCACAGCGATGAGCATCAGAACCACGGGGCGCATTGCTTTCATGGCTGCTCCACTGCTCCGGCGGCCGGCACACCGGCTACGTCACCAAAACCGTCGAAGCGCCGAATGTCCGGCATGTCGGCGGCGACGGCGGCCAGTTCAGCCACGCTCCTGCCATTCAGTGTGGCGTGCGGATCCAGCAGGGACCACGGGTACAGCACGAAAGCGCGCTCCGCTGCCCGCGGATGCGGAATCGTCAGAACGGGGTCCTCGCTGGCGACGTCACCGAATACGATCACGTCCACATCCAGGGTCCTGGGACCCCATCGCACCTCGCGGGTACGGTGATGCTTCTGTTCCACTGCATGGCAGTGCTTCAAGAGTTCCAGGGGTGTCAGCGTGGTCTCCACCGCCATGACCATGTTCAGGAAATCAGGCTGGCCCTCCGGACCACCGACGGCCTTTGTCTGCACCACCGGCGAGACACCCAACAAGCGCACCTCCGGCGGGTCCACCAGATCCGCGACGGCAGTGGACAAGGTGTCGTTACGCTCCCCCAGGTTGCTGCCAAGGGCCAGGATGGCCTTGGTATAGCCGGACGTCATGATCGCTCCCGGTGGACGCTAACAGTAACGTCGCCGAACGGTACCTCGATGGGCGCCTTGGGCTTGTGAACTGTGACATCAACGGCGGCAACACTGTAGTTCTCGAGGATGCCCTCGGCAATCCTCACAGCCAGGCCCTCGATGAGGTTCAAAGGCTCGCCCTCAATGTGCTTGGTAATCAACTCAGCCACTTCGCCGTAGTGGGCTGTGTACTGCAGATCATCCGTCTCAGCTGCCTTGGTGAAGTCCGTGTACAGCACGGCGTCCACCACAAAAGGCTGGCCGTCACGGCGTTCGAAATCGAACACACCGTGATAACCGACGGCGGTGACGCCGGTCAGCGTGATCCTGTCCACAGCGGTATCCAATCAGCGGGAAATGCGGGCGGCGACCTTGACGGCGTCAAGGCTCGGGCCGACGTCGTGAACCCGGACAGCCCAAGCACCCTTCGTGGCGCTCAAAGCGGTGATGGCAGCGGTAGCCGCATCGCGTTCCAAGGGTGCAGCGGACTTACCCGCCACTGTGAGAAGCGAACCGAGGAACCGCTTACGGGAAGCAGCAACCATCACCTTGTGGCCCAGCGAGAAAAGCTGATCCAGGTTCCGGAGGATTTCCCAGTTCTGCTCTTCATTCTTGGAGAAACCAACGCCGGGATCTATGATGATCTGCTCCGGCGCAACACCTGCCGCGTACAGCTTGTCGCGGACGCCGCTGAGCTCCGCCACCACATCCTCGGTCACGTTGTTGTAGTCCGTGAGGCTGTCCATGGTCAGGGCGTCGCCACGGCGGTGCGTCAGGATGTACGGAACCTTGGTCCGGGCTACGAGCTCGGGCATGTCCGGTTCAATCGTCAGGCCTGAGACATCGTTAATGATGGCCGCACCCGCCTCAATGGCAGCCGCCGCGGTGGACGTGTGCATAGTGTCGATGCTGACCAGCGCGCCGGCCTTCACCAGCGCCTGAATCACGGGGATGACGCGACTCTGCTCTTCTTCCGGAGAAACCGGTTCGGCGCCCGAGCGGGTGGATTCACCACCAACGTCGATGATGTCCGCACCTGCATAAAACATCCGCAGGCCGAGCGCGATGGCAGTATCCGGCGTCCGGTGAGTACCGCCGTCGCTGAAAGAATCCGGGGTGACGTTGAGGATTCCCATAACGAGCGTGCGGTCCGTTGGCAGGTCCTCGAACCTGGCCGCGGGTCGCGGTTTGCGGAGAATCGGCAGAGGGCTTGTGGCCGGGCCGGTTCCGGGTGCTGCAGCGAGGGAGTCCATAGTGCTTACCTTCCGAGTATGAGGCTCATGGCCTCGGCGCGGGTGGCCGGGTCATGGAGTTGACCGCGCACCGCACTGGTGACGGTCTTCGCGCCGGGCTTGCGAATGCCGCGCATGGACATGCACATGTGTTCACATTCGACGACGACAATAGCGCCGCGCGGGTTGAGGTGCTTCACCAGCGCCTCGACGATCTGGGTGGTGAGGCGTTCCTGCACCTGGGGCCGCCGCGCATAAATATCCACCAGTCGTGCCAACTTGCTCAGGCCGGTCACCTTGCCGTCATGTGACGGAATGTAACCAACATGTGCCACTCCGTGGAACGGCACCAAGTGATGCTCGCACGTCGAGTAGAAGGGAATGTCCTTGACCAAAACAAGCTCTTCATGGTCCAGGTCAAACGTGGTGGAAAGGACATCCGCAGGGTGCTGGTGCAGGCCGGCGAAGACCTCAGCGTAGGCCTTGGCTACGCGCTTAGGCGTGTCCAGGAGTCCTCCGCGGTCAGGGTCTTCACCAATAGCCAGAAGGATCTCGCGGACAGCCGCTTCAATGCGCGGACGGTCCACTTTGTGTCCGTGCTTGGAGCCCGCGGCGGAACCGTGGGCGGCGGCGAGGTCGTCGTCGTCGTCGAAATGAGTCACAGCAGAAGCTTAGCCGTGATGCGGGTGGTCGTTGCCGCCGTCGGGCTGCGGGGCCTGGAACGACTCCTGGCTGCTGACTCCCTGGGCATGCGGTGCCACGACGTCCAAAGGCTCATCCAATCGGGCCTGCTTGGCCTCTTCCTGGGCTTCGCGTTCAGCCTTCTCGGCGCGGCTCTCCACCGGAGGAATCGACTGCACCGGACGGGACTCCTTGGACAGCCAGATCTCGCGGAAATCGCGCTTCCGGATGTCGTGGAAGATGTCAGCGATTTCCTGCTGGTTCAGGGTTTCGCGCTCCAGCAACTCCAAGGCCAACCGGTCCAGGACGTCGCGGTTCTCCGTGAGGATGGCGTAAGCCTCGTCGTGTGCCTGGTCGATCAAGCGACGCACTTCCTCGTCCACAACATAGGCGATCTGGTCGGAGAAGTTACGCTCCTGCGCGGCGTCGCGGCCCAAGAATGGCTCACCGCCGCCCTGGCCCAGCTTCACGGCACCTACGCGTTCGCTCATACCGTACTGGGTGACCATCTTCCGGGCCGTGGCGGTGGCCTTTTCGATGTCGTTGGATGCCCCTGTGGAGGGGTCGTGGAACACGATTTCCTCAGCAACACGGCCGCCCATGGCGTAGGCCATCTGGTCCAGCAGCTCGTTGCGGGTGACCGAGTACTTGTCATCCTCAGGTATCACCATGGTGTACCCGAGAGCACGGCCACGGGGAAGGATGGTGATCTTGGTGACCGGAGCGGAATTACGCAGTGCGGCAGCAACAAGGGCGTGACCGCCTTCGTGGTACGCAGTGATCTTGCGCTCGAGTTCCTTCATGACCCGGCTGCGCTTCTGCGGGCCCGCCATGACGCGGTCGATTGCCTCGTCAAGGGCACGGTCATCGATGAGGTTCGCGTTGGAACGTGCAGTTAGCAATGCGGCTTCATTGAGCACGTTGGCCAGGTCTGCACCGGTGTAGCCAGGTGTCTTCTTGGCAACGGCCTTCAGGTCGATGCCCTGGGCCATGGGCTTGCCCTTGGCGTGGACGTTGAGGATCTGTTCGCGGCCGATCATGTCCGGGGCTTCCACGGTGATCTGCCGATCGAAACGGCCCGGGCGCAGGAGCGCAGGGTCCAGGACGTCGGGGCGGTTGGTGGCAGCGATAAGGATGACGTTGGTCTTGACGTCGAAGCCGTCCATCTCAACGAGGAGCTGGTTCAAGGTCTGCTCGCGCTCATCGTTGCCGCCGCCAATGCCGGCACCGCGGTGACGTCCAACGGCGTCGATTTCGTCAACGAAGATGATGGCCGGGGAGCTCGCTTTTGCCTGTTCAAAAAGGTCGCGAACACGCGAAGCACCAACGCCGACGAACATTTCAACGAAGTCCGAGCCGGAGATGGAGAAGAAGGGAACGCCGGCCTCGCCAGCTACAGCGCGGGCCAGCAGCGTCTTACCAGTACCTGGAGGGCCGTAGAGCAGCACACCCTTGGGAATCTTTGCACCCACGGCCTGGAACTTGGCCGGTTCCTGGAGGAACTCCTTGATTTCCTGGAGCTCTTCCACGGCTTCGTCCGCACCCGCGACGTCAGCGAAGGTCACCTGCGGCATGTCCTTATTGACCAACTTGGCCTTGGACTTGCCGAACTGCATCACCTTGGAGCCGCCGCCCTGCATGCGGGAAAGCAGGAACCAGAACAGGACACCCAGCAGCAGCACCGGAATGAGCAGGGAGAACAGGCCGGAGAACCAGTTGTTCTCCACCGGCTGGTCCGTGAAGCCCTTGTCCGGGTTGGCGTTGGTGACAGCCTTAACCACATCCGGACCGCGATCTGTGACGTAGAAGAACTGAACGTTCTTGCCCTTATCTTGGCCGTCCAGGTTCAGGTTGTCCTTGAGCACCAGGTCAACGCGGTTCTCGGCGTCGAAAATCTTGGCCTGCTCAACCTTCCCGTTTTGGGAAAGGAGTTCGAGGCCTTCCTTGGTGTCAATGCGCGTGGAACCGCCCGGAGCCAGCGTTGCGAATGCCACCAGGAGCAAGCCAACGACGACAACAATCCAGATGCCCGGGCCCTTGAAGAAACTCTTAGCTTTCATCTGATCGGGGTTTTGCCCCGTCCCTCCTGGTAGTGCTGCGAGGCGCAACTTCTGCGCGCGAGTGGTGCTGCTTCAGTTTCTAGCTATACACCGTTCCCAGTAACTCACGCATCGGAAAGTCCAAAAGTTCCCTCTGGGCGTACACAGGATACTCGCGTTGGGTGCGCTGGAACAGGGGTTATGCACTCTCGTTGGGTGCGGGTGCGGCGTCGCCTTGCTGCGTACCCGTTCGCGCCATCCGCACCCGTAACCTCTGGAGCGAACGGCGGAAAAGGGTGCGCACTTGTTGAAGAACAGGCGCGCCCGGCGGAAGAGGGTGCCGGCTTGGGAGGAGCTTGCGAACAACTGGGCCCCGTTGGTGTGCGCCATTTTGGGTCTCGTCCGAGTGGTCTCGATGCCGTTTTCCACATAGCTCGGCTTTCCACATACCTCGGACGGGTGCTTTCGCCTTCGCAGAAGAACAGGAAGCGTGGAACCTATGGTCATTCCGGAACTCATACTTGCTTCAGATGCGACACGCATTGGACAGGACGCGCGCCAGCTTGCGAAGCAGGCCAAACGTGGCGAGCTCGTTCGGATTCGACGCGGAGCCTATATTCGCGCTGTCTATTGGGCGGAATTGAACGAGCGTCAGCGGCACGGCCTCCAAGCCGCTGCGTTGGTCAATACGACCAATACGGTGCCCCTCTTCAACTTGCAGACGGCAGCGCTCCTCTGGGGCCTCGGCGTAGTTGGTGTGCCGCGGAGCTTATGCACCGTCACAGGCGACCCCCGGGGTGGCAGGTCAAAGCACGGAATTAGGAGAAGCCTGGGACCTCTCGACACTGGGGTAACCCAACTAGGCGGCTTCAAAGTCACAGACAAGGTCCGCACCACAGTGGAGCTGGCGGCCGCCCTGAACTTTGCCGAAGCCTTGGCCGTCGTGGACTCCAGCCGCCGAAACCAAAGGTGGGGCGACGCCTTTACGGCCGACGATTGGAACAAGGACAAGGCATGGGGTCCACCGGCGCCAATGGATGAACTGGTTGAAGCTGTCTCCGCTCTCACCAGCGTCTCAAGGCAGCGACGTGCCAAATCGATTCTGGATCTCTCCTCGGAAAAGCCCGAATCGGTGGGGGAATCCATGAGTCGAGCCCAAATGATCTTGCTCAACTTCCCCATGCCTAGCCTTCAGGGCTCTTTTACGTTGGGGAACGGGCGAACCGCCAGAACCGATTTCTGGTGGCCTGAACTCGGTCTTGTGGGGGAATTCGACGGGCACGGAAAATATTTGAGACACGAGTTGCGGGGAAACCAGACCATCCAGCAAGCAATCATGGCAGAGAAGGCCCGCGAAAATGGGCTGCGGGCATTAGGCCTCACTGTGGTTCGCTGGGACTGGTCCGAGATGATGAACCCGCGAGCATTCGCACGCATTCTGAACGACGGCGGCCTGCGCTCCCTGCGGGCGGCCTGAGAGTCCGGTTGAATCAGGCCGCGACCGGGAGCACCAGCAAGTAACCAGTGGGCAGGTCTGAGCTCCAGCGCCGGGGCTCACGGACCACGAACTGTGTGGCAAGCTGCTCCGGAGTAAGCAGACTATTGGGCTCCGGAGAAGGGCCCCACTGCCCACTGCCATGGGGATAGAGCGGATCCAAGACACGAATCCCCGTCACTTGGAACTCCGCGAATTGCGTGGGATCACCCATGGACTCAAAGCCACTCATTACCCAGGCATGCCGACCGCTCCACATGACGAGCCCTACAGGCCGCCCGGTTTCGGCTATTGCACGCGCCGCCGTCTGCAGCGTGTCCTCGTAGGTGGCAATGCTGACCACCGCATATGGGCCCATTCCAACCTCGGTCAAGACCTGAGCCCAGCCCCGCGGGTTGGCCCCGTTGAAGGAATTCGATGACCGTGCACGGGCCATCTCCCACAGCTCGCTTTGCTGTGCGGAGGTTGCCCACGTTCCGCCGCCGGTGTCATCGACGAGGTTGTGTGCCATTTGGATGCTCGCCGCAACACACCAGTCAAAGGTGTACTGCGGGACAAAGTCCCCCTCTTGGTAGAGATTCAAAGCGAAAGCCTGAGGAACAGCGGGCGGCGGTGGCGGCGGTGCGGGTTGCGGTGCCACAGGGGTCTGTGTGGCGCTCGTTGACGGGACCGCCTGGAGGTCACCCGTAGTCGGCATGGCGGAAGAGGACGCGATGGGCTGTCCGGCATCGGTCTCAGTGAGATCGACCGCAGGAGTGCAGGCCGTGAGGAGAGTCGCCATGACGGCGAGCCACGTCAAGAGGCGGGCGGGAGCACCGGTCATGGTCCAGTTTAGCGCGAGGAGCCGTTGCGGCGTCAGGCTTCGGGTCCCCTATGACCGCACCCACGCCCGCCGGGCGCACCCCTTAAGCGCCAACGCCGCACCCACACCCGCCAAACGCACCAGAAGTTACGGGTGCGTCCGGCGGGATAGGGTGCGGCGGGACAAAACAGGGCAAACAGGGCTAACGGGCTAAGCGGAAGGGCTTACTCGTAAACGTGCGGGGCCAGGGTGCCCACGAAGTCCAGGTTGCGGTACTTCTCGGCGTAGTCGAGGCCGTAACCTACGACGAATTCGTTGGGGATGTCGTAGCCAACGTACTTGACGTCGATTTCCACCTTGGCGGCGGTCGGCTTGCGGAAAGCTGTGCAGATCTCGACGCTGGCCGTGCCACGGGATTCGAGGTTGGACTTGAGCCAGGACAAGGTCAGGCCGGAGTCAATGATGTCCTCAACAATGAGCACGTCCTTGCCCATCAGGTCGGTGTCGAGGTCCTTGAGAATCCGGACTACACCGGAGGACTGGGTGCCCGAGCCGTAGGACGAGACAGCCATCCAGTCCATGCTGACGTGGCTGTGCAGCGCACGTGCGAGGTCAGCCATGACCATGACAGCACCCTTGAGGACACCGACAATAAGGATGTCGCGGCCTTCGTAGTCTTTGTCGATCTGCGCCGCGAGTTCCGCGATACGCGTTTGGATCTGCTCTTTGGTGTAAAGAACGTGCTTGAGATCTGCCTGGACGTCGTTTGAATCCACCAATGGCTCCTGTTTTGATGCTCGGGTGCGGCTACTGTTGGGACGATTTCTGATGCCGGAATACTAGCTTCCCACAGCGGGGGGCTAGTCGGGGAACGCCGTCAGCCGCAGCGCCCGCCGAGAACGCGGACAAAGCCCCCGCGGAAACAGGTCCTTCCTGCTCCAGATCGCTGAGGGACAGGCGGTACACACTGACGTGGCCGGGCAGTTCCACGGGCCCTGCCGAGCCTTGCCTGCGAAGCAGTGCTTCCGCAGCTTGGAGGCGCCCGTAGCCGGGTTGTTGACCGCCGACGTCGGCCGCCGCCTTCGCGATGACACGGAACCTGAGCGCTGCGGGCAGTTCACGAACGGCGTCTTCGGGCAACCACGCGCCGTCGTCCACATGCTGCACAAGTGAGAGATAGGTCTCGTTGGCCAGCTCTTCAAGAAAGTCCGCGTCCTGCTGCAGGATTGCCGCGGTCCGGGCCAGCGATTCTGCAACACCCGGGCCGAGTTTCTCTTCCAGAACCGGCATCACTTCAACACGCGTCCTGGAGCGGGCAAAGGCGGGATCGGAATTACTGGGGTCGTGCCAGGGGGAGAGCTCCTCCACCCGGCAAATTTCCAGCGTCTCCTCACGGCGGAGGCCTAAGAAGGGCCGGAGCAGGCGTCCCCGTGCGGGCCTCATGCCAGCGAGGGATCGTGTTCCGGACCCACGGGCCAAGCCCAGAAGTACCTGTTCGGCCTGATCGTCCAAGGTGTGACCCAGCAGGATCGCATCACAGTCCAGCCGGGATGCGGCAGACTCCAACGCAGCATGCCGGGCGTCCCGGGCTGCGGCTTCCGGTCCAAAACCAGTGGCGGCGACTTCCACGGTCCGCACTTCGACCGGAGAAAGCCCCAGCTCGCGCAGCACAGTAGCGGTACGGGCAGCCACCTCCGCGGAGCCGGCCTGCAGTTGATGATCCACCACTACGCCCGCCACGGACACTGGATGCCCGCCTACATGGCCCCGCCTGGCAAAGTAGGCGGCAACTGCTGCCAAAGCCAATGAATCCGGGCCTCCACTGCAGGCTACAAGCACACGTGAGGGATAGCCGGCGGAGGACAGGGCGTTCTGCAATTGCTTCCGCGCCTTGCCGACGACAGGCGCCAAACGCCCGGGCCGACGTCGACCCTTGGCTACAGCGCCCACAGCGGACCCGCTGGCGGTACCACCAGAACCAACAGGAACGCTCAAAGTCCCATCCGCTCAAGCCACAGCTTGGAGTTGTGGATCTCTTCTTCGGTGGGGAGGTACTCGGCGGACTCCCACACCCGGTTGAAGCCCTCCATGCCGGCCACGGCAACTACTTCGCGGACGAACTTGGCGCCATCGGTGTACTGGCGCATCTTGGCGTCCAGGCCGAGGAGGTTGCGGATGAACTTCTCCACCACGCCGCGGTCCTTGCCCCGTTCGTTGAAGCGCTGGCGGATGGTCCTCACGGAGGGGACGATGCTCGAATCCACAGCATCCATCACCACGTTGGCGTGCCCTTCCAGAAGGCTCATGACGGCCGTGATGTGGGAGAGGGACGCCTTTTCCTCCGGGTTCTGGAGGAGATCCAGGATGGCGCCACGGCCTGGCGTCTTCTCGGAAGGGTTACGGTCGCGCAGTGACTTGGCCACAGCGCCGGCGCGTTCAACCAACGTATCCATGTTGCCCAGAAGATTGCCGCTGAGCTTCTCGATCTCATCCAGCATGTGGTGCCGGAGCCAAGGCGCAGCCGCGAACTGGACCCGGTGGGTCTGTTCATGCAGGCATACCCAGAGACGGAAGTCGTCCGGGTGGACGTTGAGTTCGCGCTCCACGGAGATGATGTTGGGCGCCACCAGCAAGAGTCGGCCGCCCGGGGGAACATTCGAATCCGGGGCCAGCGCAGCAAAAGGGTCGTACTGGCCGAGGACTTTACTGGAGAGGAATGCCAGCACGGCACCGAGTTGAGTGCCAGTGATGGCGCCGCTGGCAGCAGTCGCAGCCGGGGTCATTGCCACCCCGCTGCGGCTCTCCAGCATCTTCTCCAGGGCGGGCTGGAGCATCACTGAGAAACTTTGCGTGTTGGCCTTGGACCATGAGGCCCTGTCCACCACCAGGACGTGCGAATCGCGCAGGTCCTTCGCGGCATCCAAGCCGGTGATGTCGTGCACGTGCGGGACGGAGATATCCGCGTTGAAGCGCAGATTATCCACGGCCTTGCCGATCTCCCCGGCGCTAAGCTCCGGACCTGGAGGGGCAAGCCGGGCAGCCGTAGAGGCGGCCAGGTCCCAATTGATCAGGGCCGGGGCCCCTGCTGACGAATCGCGGGCAGATGACACCATACGGTCCATCACACCACACGTCTCTGACAGTGAGCCTTAAGTTCGCTCCGCGCTGAGGATTCAGCCTTGGCAGCCGCACGCGGCAAGCACCGACGCAGAGCGGTCCAAGGCCACCTTATTGCCCGCGGCTCCGGGATCCAGCCCATTGCCGATGAACGAAAACACCAGCAGCCGGCCATCAGCGTCCACAACGTAACCGCTCAACGCGAGCACGGTATTCAACGTCCCGGTCTTAGCGCGTACCAGCCCGGCGCCCTCGGACGTGCCGGCGTCCACATACCTGTTATCCAGGGTTCCGGTGAGTCCGGCTACCGGAAATCCATCGAGCGCGGTCCGTAGGGCAGGGTCAGGTCCGCTGGTGATGGCACGGACAACTTCGGCAAACTGGTGGGCGGTGACCTGATTCTCCAAGGCCAGGCCGGAAACGTCAGCCAACTGCATCGAATCCGTGGCGATCCCCAGCTCCCCCAGCCTTTGCCGCACGGCTGCAGTGGCGCCGTCGTACGTCCCTGCCTGGCCGGACGCCAAAGCGGTCATGCGCCCCAACGCTTCGGCGAGGAAGTTGTCCGAAGACTCGAGCATGAGGTCCACTTGCTCGCTGACGGTGGCCGACTCAGCAGCAGCCAACACCTTGGCGGGGAGGCCTTTGCCGCGTTCGACGCCGGGACTCACCGGGACGCCCGCGGCCGCCAACTGATCGGCGAACGCCTGGGCGGTGGTGATGGCGGAATCCTGGGGCCGGGGACCGGTCAAAACCTCAGGGTTATAGCGGCCGGAGTTCAACGCCAAGGAAAACAGGGGCGCGGTTTCGCCGGCAGCGACGTCGTCCAGGCTCCAGGCGGGATTAAGGGGCGCGCCGCTGAAGAGTGAGTCGTCAACTTGTACGGTAATCGGTCCGTTCACACCGGCCGAAGTCAGAGCGGCGGCCGTGTCCGCAGCCAACGATGCCAGGCCGGCACGGCCAAGAACGGCTGAGGGTTCGGAGGCGCCGGAACCCAGCAGCACATCCCCTCCCCCGGTCAGCACCACTGTTGAGGGATTGTCGGATGCGAGCACGCGGGTGGTGAACCGGGACTCTGGGCCCAGCGCCGTTAGCGCGGCGACGGCGGTCAGCAGCTTCATGTTCGAGGCCGGGATGCGGTTGGCGTTGGCGTCGCGATCAAAAAGGACTTGGCCCGTGGAGGCGTCCATCACCACGCCGCTGATGCTGCCGGCACCATCCGGTGTGAGCGTGGCGTTGAGGAGTTTTGCCACCTGGGCAGGCACAGGAATAGGAGCCTTCGCATCCAAGGGAAGCACACTGTTGACGTCGGATAGACGGTCCGGCACCTTATGCCAGGCGGGAACTGCAGGCATGGGCTTCGGGACAGTGATCAGGCCCGGAAACATCCCCACCACCACTACGGCGCCAAGGCATAACAAAACTGTGGTCAGTAGCAGCGGCCATGCAAAGCGCCCCCACACCGGCGTATCCCGCTTGCGGGCACCCCCGTTTTTCACGCCCATCATGGAAGTTGCTTGGTCCTGTCAGTCCTGAAATGTCCCCGCCGGTTCAAGAAACCCGGGCCTCTCGCTATATCCTCAATAGTAGTCGGCGGCGCCGGCCGTGCTTTTGCCTGCCGCGCCCCACCCACACCCGTCAAGGAGCATTCCATGAAGCACGACGTGACCATCGAGATCCCCAAGGGATCGCGCGTCAAGTACGAAGTTGACCACGAAACCGGCCGTGTCCGCCTGGACCGCGTCCTGTTCACCTCCATGCAGTACCCCACGCACTACGGTTTCTTCGAGAACACCCTGGGCGAAGACGGCGACCCGTTGGACGCATTGGTGCTCCTGCAGGACTTCGATCTCCACCCGGGCGTCATTGTTGAGTCCCGCCCCATCGGCGTGTTCAACATGACCGACGACGGCGGCGGAGATGCCAAGGTCCTCTGCGTTCCCGTGGACGCACGTTTCGACCACATCCAGGAAGTCAGCGACGTCAGCGAATTCCTGATCAAGGAAATCGAGCACTTCTTCACCCGCTACAAGGACCTTGAGCCGGGCAAGTGGGTCAAGGCTGAAGGCTGGGGCGACCGTGCCGCTGCCGAAGCCGAGCTGGAAGCTTCCATCAAGCGCTACGTCCCGGCTGCCGGACACTGATTCTTCCCCAACCGAGTCGCAGTTAAGCGCGTTTTGAGCGGTCAAAACGCGCATTAATGCGACTCAGTTGGGTCCCGACGGCGGTTGGTGC
Source organism: Arthrobacter sp. TS-15 (assembly GCF_006964045.1). Lineage (NCBI taxonomy): Bacteria > Bacillati > Actinomycetota > Actinomycetes > Micrococcales > Micrococcaceae > Arthrobacter > Arthrobacter sp. TS-15. The sequence goes on from NZ_SDXQ01000008.1 coordinate 18,390, forward strand.
GGTTCCCTGCGAACCGCACCGGCCGCCGTCGTTCTTTTTTATGCACATGGGCATGTCTCCCCATCGCGGCAGCTCGCAGGTCCCTTTAGGCTGGGACGAGACTTTTCGATGCTTGTTTACAGGGGGTTCCACATGGCTGGGTTCTATGGCGCGGACATAGCGCAGCTTCGCAGTCTGGCAGGCGTGATGGGCAAAGCTGCCGACGCCATCAGCCTGCAAAGCACACAGTTGTCCAACGCGATCAACTCCACCACGGCATGGCAAGGCCGCGATGCCACCGTGTTCAAGGGTGATTGGAACTCCCAGCACCGGCAGAGCCTGGTCAAGGCCGCCAACATGCTCCGTGAGAACGCGAGCCAGCTGAAGAAGCACGCCAACCAGCAGGAATTCGCCAGCCACAATGACGGCTCCGGCACCTCGGTGGGCGTTCTCAAGGACGTCTATGACACAGCAATGGGCGTCAAAGGACTGGCCGCCCCGCTGTGGACGGCGTACAAATACCTCAAGCTTGGCAACGCCGAATGGGTGAAGACCCGCGAAGTCCTGACCAACTGGCGGGCAGGCGGGACCGTCATCCGGGACGCCATGACCGCGCTGCGCAACGGTGAGAAAGTCACCGACGTCCTCAACGACGCCAGGGCCAGCATCCCCTACAGCCAGGCGTTCCAGGACGCCAGCAAGTTCTCCAAAGGCCTCCGGATAGCCGGAGCGCTGGCGGCACCGCTGAACATCGTTGGCGGCATCAGCGACATGATCAACCCCCAGCACGACGGTTGGCGCGGGACCGGCGATCGCGTGGCCGGCGGACTGTCCGTCGTGGGTGGCGTTGGCAGCATCATGCTCATGACGGCCGGTGGCGCAGCCCTGCTGGGCCCGATCGGTGCTCCGATCGTGATCGGCGCCGGCATTGTTGCCGGAGCCTGGGCTTTGGGCAACCTCGTGGCCGACAACTGGGACTCCATCAGCAACTTCGCCCGCAACTCGGGCAGCTACATTGCCGACGGCGCCAAGGAGGTGGCGGGCTTCGCGAAGGACGTAGGCAGTAAGGTGGCAGACGGGGTCAGTGACGCCGCCAAGTCAGTCGGAAACTTTGTCGGAGGGATATTCGGATGACCACCAGCACCATGAAATGGACCCAGCGGGACATTGAGGCCGCAGCGAAGGTCCTGGCTTCGGCCAGTGCAATCGGAGCGCCATTGCCCACACTGACCGATGAAGAGATTGTGGCACTGGACGGCGTTCAGCACGAACAGCTGGTGGCCCTGCCGTGGCTTTCGGCCCAGGACGCCAGCAAGGAGCTCATGTGCGCTATTGCCCTGCGCGGCCTGCTGGCCAAGGAACTCGTGTACCCGGTGGTCTTCGAGGGCGAAACTGAACCCTCGCGACTGCACGCCACCGAGGAAATCACGGGCGCACTCACCCTCCGCCGTAGCGGAAGCAGCATCGTATCCGTGGAGCGCACCGTCTCCACCGGCAAGCGTTGGCTCTACAGCTACCTCCACGACGACGGCGTACTGCTGGAGGAAGTGGACGAGAGCGGACTGCACGGCTTCACGGTGATCACCCGCGAACAACTGGTACCGCGCCTGGCTGAATTCGTGGACCCGGAAAAGGCTGCTGCCCGCGACACGGACCCTGCCCTCTACACGGAGGCCCAGTTCGAGGCCCACGCAGCCACAGCCTTGGCTGACACCCAAGCCGCAAGCAACGTGGTGGCATTCAACTCCGACACCAACGATTTCCCCACCGTCACTGTGTATACCGGCCCGTCGGGCGTCCACGTGCTGACTCCTCGTGTGGAGGGCGCTCCGGGCTCCGATCTGCCGGAGCAGGGTGGAGCCGTGACCTTCGAGTTGCAGGAAACTTCCGCCCCTTCCTTGGCCCGCGTCCTGGGCGGACTGGCCGGGCTGGCCTGACGTTCCGGTCCTGACGTTCCGCTCCAAAACGTGCCGTCCAAAGCCGCATCCCGCCGTCGAGCTGAAAGCCCCTCATGAGCACTCCTAAACCCTCAACCTCCACCGGCTTGGTGGATCCGCTGACCGGACGCCCTGTCCGCCGCCACACGGACACCGGCGCGTACTTCGTTAAGGCCAGCGGCACTGCGCACTTCTGGGGCCGCGTGTTGGATGCCGTGGTGTTCCTGGTGGGCTACGCGGTCCTGGCCGTGATCGCCGTAGTGATCCGGGAGGCCATGATGAACAGCGGCTCGGCCTTGGGATACAACGACGGTTTGTGGCTGACGCTCTACGTGGTCCTGTGGTTTGTTGGGCTTTTCATATACGGCATGATCTGGGGATCCGTGGGCAGCGTAGGCGACGCCGCGGCCGGTATGCGCTCTGTGCGTATCAAGAACGGCACGACGGCGGGAGCCTGGTTGGGCGGTTGGCGCGCCGTCTGCTGGTCTTTCTTCCCGTTCTTCGTGGTGATGCTCATTGCCTCCGCCATCAGCGGCGGCGGAGATGACACCTGGGACCCGAAGTTTGCAGCCATGGACCGGCGCTCGGGAATCGCGCAAGGCCAGCAGCCCATCCCGGACCCCAAGGTAGCGGCGGCAGAGCAGGCGGCTGCTGCAGAGCGGCAGAACCTGCCCAACCTTTACGGCCAGCGCCCGGATGCACGGCCGTAACTGGCTGGTTCGCCGGGTTGAGCGCAGGCTCGGTCCTGAACTGGGGCGGCTCCGCTACGTAGCCTCCTCGCGCAAGATCTTCTGGAAGGTCCTACTCCCCTGCCTTGTTGTGGGTTTCGTCTTCGGAACGGTGGCTGAGTTCATCAGTCCCATCCGCTCCACTCGGGAGGCCGGACATTTTAACGATCCCGCCTTCTTTGCGTTGACGAGCATCCTGACCGGCCTGCTGCTGTGGACCATGACCTTCCTGGGGAGCTTCCGCAAACTCTTGGTGTTTGATGCCGGGGTGGTGGCCAAGTACTCGCAGAAACACACCACTTTGGTGCTCCGCTGGAATGACGTGGTGCCCGGCAGCATCAAAGCTGTCACCACCATCGATGGCACCGACCCCGATCACAGACTCGTGGCACGCAGCAAGGTTTCTCTGGGCGCCGAAGGCCAGTTTGCGGTGGTTTTCCAGGCCCGCGGCACCTTCTGGGTCTTTGCCTCCAACAACCACCCCGCCCCTTTGGTCCTAGTCATCCAAGGGGCCATGCAGGACGCCGGAATACCCGACGCCGCGCGGGCGGCGGCAGGTGCGCTGCCCGCCGTCGTACTGACGGGACAAACGGCGCTTGACTGACCGGTTTGACTCACCAGTGGGCAAATTTGGCCCTTGCAGACCGACTACCAGCCGGTAGCATGTGATCCACTATGTTCACTCTCACCATCAACCAACGCGACAGTCGCCACGACGGCGATCTTGTGCCGCAATTGCTCAAGGACCTGCGGCACATTCCTGCGCGGCTCGACTTTGACCGCTCGGTTGAAGACGAGGTCCAAGGCATCGTGGAGTGCAGCCATCAAGCCGTGGAGACGGCCCTGATCGCGCTCCGTACGGGCCAGTGGTACGTGGGTATCGGGGTGGGGCCCATTAACGAGCCCTTGCCCAACCTGGTCAAAGACGCCTCCGGACATGGCCTCGTTTACGCCCGCAGGGCGGTGGACCGTCTTCGCAACGGCAAAGAACGTGTTCCCGTGGCAGTGGACGGCCCCCTTGCCGCCCTCGCTTCAGAGGCTGAAGCCGTGCTGCGGCTCCTCGGGCACATCGTGCAGCACCGGAGTGCAGCGGAGTGGCGGGTGTTGGATCTGCTCACCCCGGGTGTCCGGGGTCAACAGCGAGCCGTTGCCCAGGAGCTCGGCATCACCACTCAAGCAGTCAGCAAGGCGCTGGCGCGGGCACAGTGGGCAGAGGAACACGCCGCCCGTCCCGCAGCGGCCCGTTTGTTGCAGATGATTCTCGAAGTTCGCTGACTGACCAGGAGGGCCCATGCCGTACACCGTTGATTTCAAGACTGTATCCACAGTCGGCTTGGAATCGTCGCCGGTAGCCGAGGCTGCAGCTGGGTTGCGCGCCAATGAGGCCCGCTACTTCCACAATAAGTACAACCACGTATTTGAGGTGAGCCCGGCAAATGAGGTTCCGGACGTGGTGGACCGCGTCAGCCGGATCCTTCGCGAAGAACGCGACCTGGTCATTGAGTCCCGCCCCCTGGAAGCCACTGCGTTCCAGGTTGAAGACCTTCATATGGCCTACGTCTTTTACGAATCAGGCCTAGCCATCAACGTGATGTACAGCCTTGAAGACGGGAAAAGGGCGGTTGGTTTCAAGCTGGCCGACGGGATGGAGGTCCCTGCCGAGTTGGAAGCGAAGTTCAAGTTTGCCCGGCAGAAGTCAAAGCTTGCCGGGACAATCCGGGGTTCCTACTTTGTCATCAAGGGTGAGTACCCACCCACCCCTGCATAACCCAACTGAGTCGCAGTTAAGCGCGTTTTGAGGGCTCAAAACGCGCTCTGCTGCGACTCACTTGGGTCAGCGCGGGAGGTTACTGGTTGCTGATGTTGTCCTTGGCGGTGCCGGCGCGGTCCTGCACGTCAGCGGCAGCTGCCTGGCCTTCGTCCTTGACGTTGGCCGCGGCTTCCGTGGCGCTGTCCTTGACGTTCTGCATGGCATCCTGTGCTGGCTCGCGCAGGTGCTCGGCAACTTCCTGGGCCGCGTGACTCAGCTCATCGGTGAGGGGCTGAGCTGCGTCCTTGACCGCTTGGGCAGCTTCGCGTTCCTTTTCCGAAGCCGGGAACAACGAGGACACCAGCAAGCCCGCGCCGAAAGCGATCAGGCCGGCCGCGATCGGGCTGCCCTGTGCCTTGCGGGTGATGACCTGCGGGGCGTCCCCGATGTCCGAGACGGCACCGGAAACATTGCTGGCCACACCGGAAACAGCGTCTCCGGCCCGGTGTGCAGCGTTCCCGGCAGCATCACTGACGTCATCGCGGGCGCCGAACACAGCGGTTTTGATCTTGTCCACCCGGCGGTTGACGATGTGCGACGGCGTGACCTTGTCAGCCACGGCGTCAACGTTGGTACTGAGCCGCCGGCGAGTTTCTTCGATATCGGCGCGCAGGGCGTCGGGGTTCTGCGTCATCGTGTCTCCTCAGTGTTCGGTTTCAAAGCGGGGGGTATTTCTTTGACCGTCTCAGCGGTCTGGGGCATGCCTTTGATGGCGTTGAGTTCCTTGCGGCCCTTGGCAGCCAAAACGGCTGCGACGATTCCCCAGATGACCGCCACGATTACGGCGGACCATCCAAGGCCAACAAGCTGGCCCAAAGCCCACCAGAGGGCAATGGACAGGAACAGCACGGTGATGTGGCCAGCGTATGCAGCCCCACCCAGCATCCCTGCGCCCTTGCCTGCCTTGGTGGCGGACTCCTTGAGTTCCGCCTTGGCCAGCTCCACTTCCTGCCGCATCAACGTTGAAACATCACGCGTCAGGTCGCTCAGGAGCTCACCCAGGGGAAGGGTCTCCGCCTTCATGTGCGCTTCTGTGGGAGGTAGATCGGCGGGACTGCTCATCGGTGACCTCCATACTGGGGGTCATCGGGGTCGAGCGGTCCTGCCAGCGGGTCGCCTTGGGCCTTAACGCCGCCAGCCTCGGTCTCCGGGTAAGGCAGCGTGGACCCGTCGTAGCCACCGGTGGTTCCCGCGTCGTAGCCGGTGGTGGTGGCCGAGCCGTATCCGGCGGTGGTGGCCGTCGGTCCGGGGAGGTCCACTGCCGGCGGAGTCACCGCACCCCCCTGGGTGGGGTAGCCCTGGGTGGGGTAGCCCTGGGTGGGGTAGTACGCGGCGCGAGGCGTCTCCGTGGTGGCTGGCACGCCGCTTGTGGAGGCCGCATCGGAGGCGTTGCCTGCCATGCCCCGGCCCAGGCGGCCGGCAAGGATGCCCGCACCCGCAGCGATCATGAGGAAGGCTCCCGGCTTGCGACGTGCGAAGCCCTTGACTTCATCCAGCAGCGATCCTGGATCTCTACCTTCCAGCCACTGGGCAATCGAGGAGGATCGCTGCGCCGCCTGCTGGACCAGATCGGTTGCTACGCCACCGTTTTCAGTCGAGTTGGCCATGGTGGAAAGTTCGTCGGAGATGGACCGCAAACCTTCTGCAACACGCTGCTGCTGGGCCTGAGCCTGATCGGCCAGCTCACCCTTGGTCTGCGTCAGCAGTTGGCGGGCGTTGACCTTGACTTCGTGAGCCACGTGACCGGCCTCGGTCTTGGCGGTGTCCACGACTCCGCCGGCAGCCTCACCTACGGCGCCTGCGACTCCCGCAGCTTCTTCCTTGGCAGTATCCACCTTGCCTGAGCTGGCGGAACCTGAACCCGTGGGGGTTCCGCTGATTCCCGTGGTTCCTGCAGTTTGGGTCTCACCATCGGCCGAGTCCAAGTAATTTCCCGTGAACGGTTCGGTGCCTACATGGGCACCGGTGGTTGGCGCCGCGAAGCTTCCGTCCTGCGGCGATTTGCTCTCAGTCATTATCGCTCTCTTTCCACAGTTGGCAGGCTGCGGACAGCAGCCGGGATAGTAAGTATCGTTACTATCAATGGGTGTGTACCCGCTTGACCCGGTTCTAATCGCCTGAATCTGCAAAAGATGCCGTGGCCCACATTCGCCGCTTTTCGCTCGACACGGGAGGGCAGACCTGTCAACGTTGGTTTGATGAGCCAATTGCCCAACAGGCGACGGCTGATTCCCGCGCTACGAAAAACCGTGACCCGCCACCGCCTCTTGTTTGCCGCCAAAACGGCTGTTGCAGCCGGACTGGCCTGGTACCTCGCACCGTTTATGCCCGGACCGGCCGCCGAATATCCGTACTACGCACCACTGGGCGCCCTGGTGAGCATGCACCCCACAGTGGCCGACTCCGCCAAACATGGCCTACAGAGCCTTGCAGGGTTGGTGCTGGGCATCGGCATGGCCTTCGCCATCACCACCGTGGCCGCCCCTACTGCCCTTGCCGTCGCGGTGGTGGTGGGACTCGGCGTTCTCATTGGCGGCCTTCCCCGGCTTGGCACGGCTTCCGAGTGGATTCCCATGGCCGCACTGTTCGTGCTGGTACTGGGTGATTCAAATGCGGAGGGATTCTCCTTCGCCTATGTCCTCCAGATGGCCCTGGGCGTCAGCGTTGGATTCGCGGTGAACTGGCTCATATTTCCGCCCCTTCACCTGGATGACATCGATCCCGCCATCGCGGGGCACCAAGGCGCGTTGTCCCGCCAGCTCAAGGACATGGCCCGGGCCATGGAAGAGTCCTGGCCACCAAACCATGAGGCCTGGGCAAGCCGCAGCGACGAACTTTCACTCACGGCAGCCGGCGTCCGGACGGCGGTGCATCAAGCTGAACTGAGCGCCAAAGCGAACCCCAGGTCCCGCCGTCGTGCAACCCGCCTGCCCAGCGACCTCGCCGGTCTGCGCACCCTGGAACGCCTTACCTTCCACGTCCAGGACATCACCGACGTCCTCGCCAGCGCCATCTGGGAGGAAGGGGCAGGGACGGTCATCCCGGATGCCGTCGTGGGCCCCCTTTCGGAAGCTTTGGAGTCCGTGGCGGCGGTGGTCGATCACTGGCGCGACGCCGAAAACGGTGAGTTGGCCAACCGTCTGGCGCAAGCGAAGGACAGCATCGGCGTACTCAGCGACGCCGTGGCCGAGGCCGCCGCTGACCAGTCCCCGGTAAATGCTCCGGCGTCCGTGGCCATGAGCCTGCGCCGGATCCTGACCGTGGTGCTGTCAGCCGAATAGGGCTACCGCGGCCTCAGCGGAGGAGACGCCTCCCGCCCCTTTCCTGCGCCGAGTCCATCCAGCATTTCTGCCAGTGACTCCAGCGAAGAATGCGTGGGCGACCAACCCAGAAGAGCGTGCGCCCGGGCGGTGTCCATGATTGGTGCGCTGGCCGCCATGTCCACCCAGCCGCTGTCGGTCACCTGCAGGCGGAGTCGCCAACTGACCTCGACGACGGCGCGCAGCACCGGAAGCGGGAACGGCATCACCCGCCGGGCGTTCAGAATCCACGCCAAGGCGTTGGGGTCGATGACTGGCTGGGCGGCAATGTTGAATGCGCCTTGCGCTTTGCGCTCCACCACTCGCCAGTAGGCATCGGCGACGTCTGCCGTGTGGACTGCCTGGAACACCATCTCTTTGGGGACGGCGAGGAACGGCAACCAAGGCTTACGCGGAACCAGCCGGGGCAGAAACCGTCCCAGGAAGTAGCGGCCAACCTCGCTCCCCGCACCGGCACTAAACATCAGCGCCGGGCGGAGCCGCGCCACCACAATGCCGGGGTTTTCCTTGGCAAAACTGTCCAGGAGCCTCTCCTGCGCTGCCTTATCCACGCTGTAGTGCGAGCTGCGGATCCCGCCGGCAGGCCAGTCTTCCGTGGTTCGTTGGTCCTTGGGGGCCGGGGAGTACGCTCCCACCGATGATGCGCACACCACGTGTCCCACTCCGGCCTTGCGGGCGGCGGCCAACACGTGGGCTGTCCCGGCTACATTGGTCCGGCGGAGCATCTCCCGGTTGTGGTTCGGCTGGATCAGCCACGCCAGATGAACCAGTGCATCGGCCCCTGCCAACGCTGCTTCCAGGGCGGGTTGATCCTCAGCGGCACTGATGTCCAGGGTGTGCCACTCGACTCCGCGATACGGGGCGGCGTCCTGATCAGGTTGCCGCCGGACCACACCCACCAGCTCCAAGTCCGCGCCCTCTTCAGAACGTGCCCTCTGGAGCCGTTTCAGCAGTTCAGTACCGCCGTGTCCTGTTGCACCGATGATCACAATACGCATGTCTGCTTCTTCCTCAGGTCTGCGGGGCTTCGCCCGTGGAACGGATGCGTTCCAGGACCGCTGTGGTGGAGTGTTCGGGCACGTAGTCCAGGATGGTCACCGTGCCGCCGTGCCTCGGTTTCCTGGAGCATCTCCGGTGTGTAGTCGCCGCCTTTGGCATAGACATCCGGCCGCAGGAGATCTATGAGCGGTATGGGCGTGGGGGTATCGAAAACCGTGACATGGTCCACGCAGCTGAGTGCCGCAATGACTGCCGCCCGGTCCGCTTCATAGTTGACCGGCCTGTCCGGGCCCTTGAGTTTCCGCACGGAGGAATCGCTGTTCAGCGCCACCACCAGCACATCACCCAGTTGCTTGGCCTGGTTGAGGTAACGGGTGTGGCCGCGGTGGAGTACATCGAAGCAGCCGTTGGTCAGCACAATCCGTTTGCCCTGCCGACGGTGCTCATCCACCTGCCGGGCCAACTCGGCATCCGTCAGTGCTGTATCGGCGAATCCCCGCAGGTGCTTTGCCAGTTCGACGGTGGTACAAACGGAGGTACCTGGCCGGTGGACCACCACATCGGCGGCCGCTTGAGCCAGGTTCACGCTGCTGGTCAGCGGCATTCCCGCGGCCCGGGCGATAGTCAACGCCGCCACGAACGTATCGCCGGCACCCGAAGCTTGTTTCTCCGCCTGCGGCCGCGCCCAGGTCCGGTGGGTTGCCGGCTTTTGCAAGGTGTCGTTACGCCGGATCGTCAAGGTTCCCTCGCGGTCCAAAGTCACGACGACGGCGGCCGCACCTGAGGCGCGCAGGAGCTGGTCAGCGTGGGCTTCCACAAAGGGACACCTGGCAGCGCCTCCGGGAAACTCGGTCCCCAGCAGCCCGGCGGCCTCCTGCGCATTCGGGGTGGCAAGGTCCGGCTTGAGCCCGGCCCAACGTCCTGGATGGTGAGCGTCCACTACCAGCAGCGTGTCCTGCCGGGCATTGGCAGAGCCGGCTTCCGAGGAAACCGGTACGTCGCTTCCGGGACCCAGGTGATCGAAAATTGCATCCCGCACCGCACCGTCCAAAGCGCCCGCTCCGTAGTCGCAGAGAACCACGGCTGATGAGCCGCGGAGGGCTTCCGGGACAGCAGCGGCCATCTGGCGGAGGCCATCAGCGGGGAGCTCCTTGGAGGCATCGTCCAGGCGCAGCATCACCTGCCCGCCGCTGCTCACCCGGAATTTGGTGGTGGTTGTCATGCCTGCATGGGCGACGACGTGCGATACGTCCACTCCCGCCGAGCTGAGCTGATCCAGTAGCGTGTGGCCTCCGGAGTCCTCTCCCACCAGTGAAACAAAGCGAACGTCCGCCCCCATCGCGGCGAGGTTCATTGCCGTATTGGCGGCACCTCCCGGGGCGAAGTCGCGGCGCTGGACCTGGACCACAGGGGCCGGGGCTTCGCGGCAGAATCGGTCTATGGTTCCATCCCACCAGCCATCCAGAATGGAATCTCCGATGACCGTCACAACAGGACGTTCCTCGGCCAAGCGACCCGGCAACCAGTCAGCCAAGCCTTCTTGATTGGCCAGGCCTTCTTGATTGGATAGGCGTGCCATGGGGTACCTTCCGATTGGGCTCACAGTTTCCTGTTCCCCTCAGGTACCCCGCGGCGGGGTCTTCACACGACGGACCAAGGAGTTTCCCGCACGGAGTTCCAAGCGCCGCTCCGCAAGCGGGGGCCCGCAGCACAGCCAGCGAAAGGAATCATTCCATGGAGAAACCGCTGACGACTCCGAGCCCCAGCGTGGGTCCAATCCTGGAAAAGTTCAATGACGTCAAGCGAATAGCGGTCCTCAGGGGCGGCGGTTTGGGAGACCTGATCTACACCTATCCCGCCCTCACTGCGTTGAAGAACGCATACCCCGATGCCACCATCACGCTTCTGGGCACTCCGGTCCATGCGGCCGTGGTGGCGGCGACGGAGGGTCCCGTTGACGACGTCGAGATGCTACCCGTGACGCGGGGCGTCCACGATGGCCCCCGCAACGGCGAGCGCTTCGAGGATGATGCGGAGGACGTCGCGGCGCAGCAGGCCTTTTTCGAAGCCATGCGCGCCAGGAAGTTCGATATTGCGTTACAGATGCACGGCGGAGGGCGCTTCTCCAACCCTTTCCTGCTCCGCCTTGGTGCGCGCCACACAGTGGGCACGCGCACCAAGGACGCGGATCGGTTGGAGCGGAACCTGGACTACGTCTACTACCAAAACGAACCGGACCGCTGGCTGGAGCTCGCAGGTTTGGCCGGAGCTCCGCCGATCATCGCTCCTCCCCTTCGCCCGCTACCGGAACATCAAAGGAACATCGCGGGATTCAGGGACCCTCAACGGAGGTCTTTGGTGGTGGTCCACCCGGGTGCCACCGATCCGCGAAGGCGATGGCCGGCGTCGTACTTCGCTGAAGCGGTGGCCGCAGCAGCAGCCGAAGGGGCGCAGGTGTTGATCGTGGGTGACCGTTCAGAGAAGGCCTTGGCGCAGGAAGTGGCGGAATCGGCGGTCCGGCATCTCACTGAGGTGGACAGCAAAGCCGTGCGCTCCGTGGCTGGCGAATTGGACATTGGAGACTTGGCTGCGCTCTTGGCGGACGCCACGGTGATGCTCGCCAGCGACAGCGGTCCGCGGCACCTGGCGCAGGCGTTGGGGACGCCTACGGTAGGAATCTTCTGGGTAGGCAACGCCCTAAACGCCGGTCCGCGCGGTCGGAGCCTGCACCGCGTCCATATGTCGTGGGTGACCCGGTGCCCGGCGTGCGGGGCGGACGTGACCCAGGTGGGATGGACGGCACCGCATTGCGGCCACGACGACACCCTCATCAGGGGCATCGCCGTGGCCGACGTTGTTCAGGACATGCTGGACCTTACGGCCACGAGCCTTCTTCTGCGGGGCAAATAAGGAGTTCGCGGACTTCGCTGCCGAACGGCTGCGAGAGGGCGAACACCACTGCCTGAGCCACGTTGGCGGGATCGTTGAGCTTGGAATCGTCCTGCGGCTTGTACTGTTCGTCGCGGTCGTCGAAGAAGTGGGTCTTCATGCCGCCCGGGATGATGGTGGTGACGCCGATGACTCCCCCTGTTTCTGCGGCCAAGGCCCGGCTGAAGCCGATCACTCCGAACTTCGAGGCGCAGTATGCCGTGGCATCAGGCAGCGCCCGGAGCCCGAGTGTGGAGGCGATGGTGATGGCCCGGCCCCGGGATCCCTTGAGGTACGGCAAAGCTGCCCGGATGACGGACACTGTGCCTAGGAGGTTCACTCCGATGACCTTCTCCCACTCCTCTGCCGGAACGTCGCCCAACTTGCCGCAGCGATCAATGCCTGCGGCAGTGACCACCCCATCCAGGCCGCCCAGGGTTTCGGCGGCCTCCTTGACGGCAGCTTCCACTGCTTCGCGGTTGGAGACGTCCACTTCCAAGGCTTTGGCGCCGGAGACGTTGCTGACGTCGCGGTCGAAGACGAAGGGTGTGCCGCCGGCGTCGCGGATGGCTTCCACGATCGCAGCGCCAAGTCCGGAGCCGCCTCCAGTGACGATGACGCGGCCGGGTGTTTGCGTGTTCATGCGGTTCCTCTCGGTGATGGTTAATTGGTCAGCTGACCTTGGCAAGCGCTGCAGCCAAGCCGCTGGTGGAGCGTGCCGGGTGGAAGGGCACTGTCACGCAGCGCCCTCCCCAGTCCGCCAACAAGCGGGCTTCCGGCAATACTTCGGGCGTGTAGTCGCCACCCTTGACCCAGATATCGGGCCGGATTTCGCTGAGGCAGGCTTCGGGGGTGTCCTCGCCGAAGACCACCACGGCGTCAACGCATTCGAGTGCCAGCAGCAACTCCGCCCGGTCTTCGACGCTGACGATTGGCCGGTGTGCGCCCTTGAGCCGCCGGACCGATTCATCGGAATTCAGGCACACGATGAGGCAATCGCCCATGCTGCGCGCGGCGGCCAGCGTCCGGGCGTGGCCGGCGTGGAGGAGGTCGAAGCAGCCGCCAGTGGCCACCACCGTGCCGCCTCTGCTCCGCACGGCCCGGGCCAGTTGGACGCCGTCCGGATGCAGGTCACCGGGGTCCACCACTTCAAGACCCTTAAGTTCGACGACGGGACTCGCTTGGTTCCCGGAAGTTGACGCCGCAGCTTCGGTCACCGCCGCCAGCGATGCCGCTCCGCCCGCTGCCAGGAATGCCGACGCATCCTCCACTGCCTTGGTGGCAGCCTGCCCGAGCCCGAGCCCGAGCCCCAAGTGCACGGCGAGGCTTGCGGCGAGTCGGTCGCCGGCTCCGCACGGATCGCTGACGATGGTCCTGGGCGCAGGGATGCCTTGTGCAGCATCACCTGCGGCGAGAAGGAGTGCCCCCTCTTCACCCTTGGTCACCAGAACGGCGCCGCTTCCCCACTTTTGGAGCAGGTGTTGGCCAGCTTCTTCGGCACCGGTACGGGACGGGTCCAAGCCTCCCGCTTTGGCAGAGGCCAACGCTTCGGCAAGGTTGGGCGTCACGACGGCGACCCCCTCCACAGGTTGGGAACCGGCAGGATGAGGGTCCCACACCACAGGGACGCACTTGGCAGCATCTGTGAGGGCGGAACGAATCTCCGCGATGGCGGCGATTCCTCGGCCGTAGTCGGCCACCACAATGGCATCCGCCGAGGCAATGGCATGGAGCATTTCTTCCGTACAGGCCGGGACGGGAGCCGGCGCGCATCCTTCGTCGAACCGGACCATCGGATGCGTCCCGATCCTCACGCGCGTCTTGGTGGGCGTCGGGGCGAGCGGGGCTCCGGCGAGCACAGACACGCCGGTCAGTGCTCGCCTGAGGTGGCTGGCGCCGTCGTCGTTCCCCAACGCGGTGACCAGCGCGACGTCGTGGCCGTCGTGCGCGAGCACGGTAGCCACCAGACCCGCACCACCTGCACGACGCCGGATGTCGGCCACGTCCACCACCGGCACCGGCGCGTCGGGGCTAAGCCGCGTGGCGGTCCCGTTGATGTCGACGTCGAGGAGGACATCCCCAACCACGGTGATCCTCAAGGCTGCCGCCCTCCGAAGGAGTTCAATGCCGAGCCGGCCCGTCGGGCTACCTCGGCATCAAAGGCCCGGCACACGGCGTGGACGGCAATGAGGTGGCCTTCCTGGGCGTTCGCGGCGATAGCGTCCACGGTGATGGCTTGATCGCAGGCCTCGGCGAGCGGGTTGGGGCCGGTGCCCGTGAGTGCCCAGGTGGTGATGCCGCGTTCTTTGGCGGCCCGCACTGCCTTGAGAAGATTGGGGCTGCGGCCGCTGGTGGAGAGCAGGATAAGAACATCCCCGGCGCGGCCGTGGGCCCTGACTTGGCGGGCGAAGACTTCCTCAAAGCCGTAGTCGTTGGAGAGTGCAGTGACGGCGGAGGACTCTGCGTGGAGCGAGATCGCGGAAAAGGGCGCGCGCTCCTCGTCGAACCGGCCCACCAGCTCAGCAGTGAGGTGCTGCGCCTCAGCAGCTGAACCGCCGTTGCCAGCCGCCAGCAACCGTTGCCCGGATAGCAGCCTCTTGGCGAGTTCGGTGCCCCACTCGGATAAGCGACCCGACTGCGAGCGCAGGGATTCCAGAGCGGGCAGGACGTTGTCCAGGTGTTTGGTGACCTCGGCGATGTGGTTGGAATTGCTGGCGTCCGGGGACCACCGGGCAGGCACGTTATCCGGGAGTGCCGACGGGAGGGTGGATTCTTGGGCCATAAGGCCTTTGATAGTCACAGTGCCGTTCCTTCCAATGGTTCCAAGCGTTCGCCGGCTTGCCGGGACAGTCCTGCCGCCAGAACGGATCGGTAGGCTTTCTCGGTGTCTGCGGCGATGCGTTCCCAGGAGTAGCGGGAACGGGCCCGCCGAGCACCGGCACGGCCCATGTCGGCGCGAAGATCAGGATCTGCCAGCAGCTTTCCCAGCGCCTCGGCCAACGCTTCGGGGTCACGGGGCGGGACATGCAGTCCGGTCTTCTGATCCACCACGGTTTCCCGCAGTCCGCCCACAGCTGCTGCCACCACAGGCACGCCGCAAGCCATGGCTTCAAGGGGCACAATGCCGAACGGCTCATACCAAGGAGCACAGACCACGGCGTCGGCGCTGCGGAAAATTCCGGGCATCGCATCCCGCGGGACCTGGCCACGCATGCTCACTTTGTCCTCGACGTCAAGTTCCTTCGCCAAGGTATGGAGGCGCTGGGCTTCCGGGTCTTCTTCAAGCGTCAGGGCGTCACCGGAACCGCCCACAATCAGCAGTTCCACGTCGTTGAAGCCCGCCTCTGCCAGCAGCGGCAGGGATTGGATGATCAAGTCCACGCCTTTGCGTTGCACCAGGCGTCCCACGCTGAGGATGCGATGCGTGCGGGACTTGGTTTCGGCGTCGGACGTTCCCGGGAACAACGTGAGATCCACACCGCAGGGTGCGACTGAAATTTTGGACCGGCTGATGCCAAGGGCCTTGAGTTCGAAGACCTCATCGGGGCACGTGGCGATGACCCAGTCCGCGGTGCGTCCTACCCACGGTTCCAGCCATTCCCGGGCCGGCGGGCTGGTGTCCGCGGCCCCTTGGTGGCGGCGTTTCACCGATCCGAGGGCATGGAAAGCCTGCACCACTGGTACGGGATCCGCTGCTTGTGCCCGGCGGGATGCTTGGATGGCAGCGAGTCCGGACATCCAGAAGTGAGCATGCAGCACGTCCGGCAGGTGGCCGGCCCAGTCTGCGCAGATCCCGTCCGCCAGCTCTCCCATGTACGGCAGGAGATCGTCTTTGGGAATGCGCCGGGCCGGACCGGCATCCACGTGAACAACGCTGAGTCCCGGCCCAACCTGCACCTTTGCAGGTAGATCGGGGTCATCGCGCCGCGTGTACACCGTGACCTGATGTCCGCGGTCTGCCAGCGCTGAAGACAACGCCGCCACGTGGACGTTTTGCCCTCCGGCGTCAACGCCTCCCAAGGCGGCCAACGGACTGGCGTGTTCGGAGACCATGGAGATTTTCATGGGTGCGTCCTCTCTGTGTGGTGGCGGCGGGCGCCTTGGGGGAGGTCAGCCAGGAGTTGGTCCCAGGCGCCAAGAAACGTGTCCAGCCCATAGCGTTGCAGCGCGGCCTCGCGGGCCACCATGCCCATGGCGTAGGCGTCGTCGGGGTCATCCAGCAGCCGCCGGGCGAACCTCTGGAGATCGCCGACGTCGTTGGAAACCAAGCCTGCACCGCGCGGAATGGCGCGGCTCGCCTCGGTGGTGGCTAGTGCCAGGACGGGCATGCCAAGGTGCATGGCTTCCAGCAGCGCCAACCCGAGCGAGGTCCAGCGCAGGGGATGAAGGTACAGGCGGCAGCGGGCAAGTTCCTGGTGGAGTTTCGGGGCTGGGACGTCACCGGCGATGCGTAGCCTTTCCTCGCTGAGGCCGAATCCCTTGAGGTTCAGTGCTTCGGGCAGGGCCTCTGTCCCCATGCCGAAGACCCGCAGCGGCCCCACACCGGCAAAGCCCGGGAGCAGGTCCGTTCCCGTGACCCGCCCACGCCGGACAGGCTCGTTAACCACCACGCCCATCTCTTCCTGCTCCCCCGTGTACAGGTGTCCGGGGTCCGGGATGCCGTGCTCAATCACCGTGGTGGTTGCCGTTCCCGTGTCCCAAAAGAGTTGATTGAAATGGGTCACGTGGACCACGGGAATGGCGCCCTGGTCCGCCAAGGGGTGCAGGGTGAATGGGACGTCGCCCTTGGGGGTGTTGTGTTCCAGGTACACGGCCGGGAGGTCAACGCCGGGGCTGCGGCCAAGGGTTCGGGCAACTGCTGCGATTTCTTCCGGCCGCTGAAGGACAACAGCGTCCACACTGCCAGGGTCCAGGGTTTCCAAGTCCACTTCCTGCGCGGCGGCAGGCCACTGACGGCCGCCTCGCCCCAAACCCCACGCGCCGCCGTCGGACGTTTTCGGCAGCAGGTACTCATGCCGGCCGCGGACGAATGCCTCCATCCACCCGCCGTGGACGTGCCACACCAGAATCCTCATGGTTTCCACACCTTCCGTCGGGTGGACAGAGATGACACGCCACCCAGGAGCCGTTCAACAGCTTCCACAACCTGTTCCGGGGTCACTGAGCTCAAGCAGGGATGCCCGGCGACAGGGCAAACACGGGCACGGGAGTTCTTGCAGGGCGCCTCCTGGTCGCCCAGCAGTTCCAGCGGGACGCCGTACGGTGCCCATCGGATGGCTGGAACCACCGGGGCGAACAGGCACACTACCGGCGTTCCCACCGCTGCCGCCAGATGGGCGGGACCGGTATTGCCGGTGACTACGACGGCGGCTCCCGCCAGTACCGCTGCGAGCGTCCGGAGGTTGGTTCCACCGCCCAGGTTCCGGGCAGCGGGGCCGGCCACCGTTGCCGTGAGCGAGTTTTCGTCCGGGCCTCCTGTCACCACCACCCGGTGCCCGTACGCCTCCAAAAGTTCCACAGCTGCTGCGTGGTGAAGTGCGGGCCATGCCCTTGCCGGTGCGGCAGATCCCGGATGAACCACAATGTACCGGCCCTCATCAGCCAGCTCATCAGCCACACCTTCAGGGTCCTCGCCGGTGGTGATGCGAAGCTTCCCATCATCCCCGTTGGGCAGCACATACCCGCCGGCCTCCGCGATGGTGAGCGCCCGGATCGCTTCCGGTTGATCCTCCGGGAAATCCTCGCCAGGTTTGAGCCGCACATCCAGGAGCGAACCAGCGTAGTCCGTTGATGCACCCGTGATTTTTTTGACTCCGGCCAGTCGAAGGAGCATCGCCAGCGGAAGCGGGGACTGGTGGAAGGAGGTAAGAATGACCGCTTCCTGAATCCGCGAACTGCGGACAAACCCGATCAAGCCCCGGGTCATCTCATCCGTGACAGGCGGCGCGGGATTCACAATCCACGGGCACGCCCACGTGTGCACTTGCGTGACTCCTGGCAGTAGCTCCGCTGCGCTCGATCCTTCGGGACCGCAGAGCAGAACCACGTCATTGGGTCGGCTGCCATCGGGGCGGCTTCCGTTCGCAACGGCCCGCAGGGCGGGTCCGGAAAGGAGGACATCGCCCATACTGTCCAGCCGGGCTACCAGGACGCGGCTCATACAGGGGCATCCTGCTCGTCCAAGGTCCGGGCTATAGTCCGGTCCGGAGTTCCGTCCAGAGTCCGGTCCGGAGTTCCGTCCAGAGTCCAGTCCGGAGTTCCGTCCAGAGTCCAGTCCGGAGCCTCCGTCAGCAGGAGCTCCACCGCATGGCCCAGGTCCTCCGCAACACGGTGGGCCGCCTCGATCTCTTCGCGTCGCGTGACTTCCGTTGGCACCAACACAGCCTTAACACCCGCAGCAGCAGCCGCCTCCATGTCAGCACCAATGTCGCCAACGAAGGCCGCCTCCTCCGGGCTGATACCCAGGGTGTGGCAGGCGTCCAGGATCATTCCCGGCCGGGGCTTGCGGCAGGCGCAACCGTCCTCTGGTCCGTGCGGACAGAACTCCCACACGTCGAACGGTCCCAGTAACTGATCCACCCGGTGGTTGACGGAGTGCATCTGCTCCACGGTCAACAGCCCACGCGCCACGCCCGACTGGTTGGTTACCACTCCCGTGGCCAGCCCTGCCTGGCGTACTTTTTGCAATGCTTCACGGGCACCATCCATGGGTCGCACCAGCTGCGGATCGCCGTTATATGGCACGTCAACAACCAGTGTTCCGTCGCGGTCAAACAGGACCGCCTTCAACGTTACGGTTCCTCCCATACCCGCAACGTTCCCCGGTTCTCCCGGCGCTAAACAATGCGGCCCCGAGAAGTTTCCTGCAGCTAGACTCCTAGCGGGAGGCCACCTTGGACACAGTTTTGGACAGTGACGAGAACAACCATCAGCCGCTACTGCTTGCCTTGCGCGCCCTGAAAATGGGGGACCTACTGGTTGCCGTCCCGGCACTGCGGGGCTTGCGCCGGGCGTTCCCCGAGCACCGGATCTTGTACGCCGCGCCTGCATGGATTGCCGAGGCTTTGGAGTTGGTGGGCGGCATTCACCACCTGCCAACCCCAGGGCTCGATGACCCCCTGACAGTTCCCCGGGGCGCTGTGGACATCGCCGTGAACCTGCACGGAAACGGCGCTGAAAGCCGTTTGCGGATTGACGAACTCCAAGCCAACCGGGTGGTGTCGCATGCTTCACACGGCACTGAAGGGCCTGAATGGATCACCGGCATACCGGAGCGCGAGCGCTGGACGAGGCTGCTCAACTGGCACGGTATCGACGCCGATCCCCTGGACTATCGGCTGAACCGTCCCGCGATTTCGTCGCCGCGTCCCGGCGCCACCGTTGTGCACGTGGGGGCGGCCTATGGCAGCAGGCTGTGGCCGGTGGAACGGTTCGCTGAGGTTGCTGTGGAACTTGCCGCGGGCGGGCACGAGGTAGTTCTCACAGGAGGCACGTCAGAGCGCGGGCGCGCTGAGGAGACCGCAGCGTTGGCCAAACTCAAAGGAGTAAATCTCGACGACGGATTGCTGGCCGGGCGGCAAGGTCTCGCCGAATTTGCGGCCACCATCGCCGAGGCCCGCCTCGTGATCTCAGCAGATACCGGCGCGGCGCATCTCGCGTCCGCGTATGAGCGCCCCTCGGTAGTGCTGTTCGGCCCGGCGCCCGCCGAAGAGTGGGGGCCGCCGCCCGGACCGCACGTGGTGCTGACCGCCGTCGAACTCCGCCGTGGTGATGTGTTTTCAGCGGATCCCGATCCGGCGCTTTTGGCCGTCAGTGTCCGCGACGTCGTGAACGCAGTGGAGGGGCTGCGCTGTTAGAAACCCGCTTCCGGCGGTAACCCGGGTTGTCATTCCAGGCTTTTAGGGCGCCGTCCCGTCCTGCAGTTGGGCTTCTTCGTCCAACAGTTGTGTTTGGAGGGACACCAGGATTTTGGAGAGCTTGCGCGACACCTGCATCTGCGACATTCCCAACCCCTCCGCGATGGTGGACTGCGTTTCCTCCCGGTAATAGCGTCGGTACAGCAAGTGCCGGTCCTCAGCGCTCAGGCCGCGGATGGCGTTGCGCAGAGCCAGCACGTCCTCCAGCCGATCCGTGGGGCAGCCGAACGCTGAAAGCGATCCTTGGAGACCATCACGCCCCTCGGACGCGGGCACGTCGAGGGAATCCGGGCGCTTGCTGGTGCCGGCCATGAGTGCTTCGCGGGCCTGGCACGGCTCCAACTGCAAATCTTCGGCCACCTCCTCCGGAGAGGGGGTGCGTTGGAGTGTTTGGGTCAATTCCTCCGTCCGGGCCAGCACTTGGCGCCGGACATCCTGGATGATCCGTGGTGGGCGGACCACCCAGCAATGGTCGCGGAGGTAGCGTTTTACCTCACCCGCGATGGTAGGTGCGGCGTAGGCGGGAAAACTGACCCCTTTTGCCTCGTCATAGCCGCGCGCCGCCTTGATGAGGCCCATGTACGCCACCTGCCTGACGTCGTCGAGGTCGTGAGTGTGGGCGGAATATCTGGCGGCTATGGACTTTGCCAGATTGAGGTGGTCCAGGACCAGGCTGTCCTGAAAGCTCTGGCGGATTCTGCCTTCCGGCGAATGGGTGGGGGGACGTGTGGGGACGCCAAAGGGTGGGATCTGTCGCATGGGGCTTCAATCCTCGGACCTGCTGGTTAGGGTGAGCCCACGGCAAGACTCCTTAAAAAGAGAAGCACACTTACTATTAGCTTTCAACGGGTTCTCGGGGTTAGTCTCGAAAGGTAGCCAAATCAGGGATTGGAGTTCCGCATGGAAGAACCTCAGCTCGCCGAGCCGACTACAGTCGTGGCCGATATCCAAGACCTGCTGCTCGATACCCCTGACGTTGAAGCCTTCCTGGAGGAGCTGGCCAGGCACTCGGCCGGCATGTTCAGCACCCCCGGAAACGAGGTCTACTGCGGCATCACGCTCATGCGACACCGCTCCGCCGGGACGGTGGCCAGCAGCGGTGAGCGCGCCCGGATGCTGGATGAACTGCAGTACAACTTCGACGACGGGCCGTGCTTGCGTGCCTGCCGTGAAATCACCCAAGTGCACATACCTGATTTCGCCAAAGACAACACCTGGCCGGAGTACAACAAGATCGTCACTGAACACGGCATCCGGTCCGTCTTGGCAGTGCCATTCCCCCTCAGTGATGACACTGCAAGGGCTGGCCTCAACCTCTACTCCGAATACCCCAATGCCTTCGACCAAGCCGCCGTGCAGCGCGCCAACGACTACGTGCAGCAGGCGTCCAAGGGCCTGCGCCTGGCTGTCCTGATCGCCGAGCACAGCCAGACAGCCAACAACCTCCGGGCAGCCATGGAATCCCGTACCGTGATCGACGTGGCAACAGGGATCATCATCGCGCAGAACCGCTGTACCCAGGAGGAAGCGATTGAACTCATCAAGAAAGCCTCCAGCAACCGGAACGTCAAGCTCCGGGTAGTTGCGCAGGCCATTGTTGAATCGGCGGGCGGCGGGACCGTTCAGACATACTTCAAGTAACGCTGCTGCTTTGAGGCGCCACCCCAGCTCCTAGCCCTGCATCGCGCCTATGATGGCGCCCATGGCGGTGAACGTGACTACGTTGTAGCTGGCATTGATAGCGAACAGAGTCAGGCTTCGGCGTTCGAACAGGTAGTTCACGCCGAGCGCTGTTGCTACCCATCCCAGTCCAGCGGCCAGGCCGGCGAAGGTTCCGAATGCGAGCCCACCACGGCCAATGAAGGCGGCCAGGAAAACAGCCATCACCACGGCAAGAAGGAACGAGCCCACAAAGACGCGAACCGTTCCGGACTTCAGCTGCTCATCGCTGACACCGGCCGCCTTTTGCCATGGCTTGGCGAACAGCAGCGAGTACCAGAGCCCGCCGACAACGAACGTCGCCAGCGCAGCCAACAACACGGCGAGCCAATTGATCTGAAGGTCCATCGGTATCCTCTCAAGAGCGGGTAGATCCTGAGATGACTGTAAGTACTTCAGCCCGCGGGGTCTTGTAAAAAAACCGCAGGCTAGCTGGTGACTTCCTCCAGCGGGACGAACGTGGCGTACTCCGCACCATAGCTCTGCACCACCTGCAGGTACTCCGTTGGCGTGTACCCACTGAAGCGCCTGAAGGACCGGATCAGGTGCGGCTGATCGTAATAGTCGGCCAAATGAAGAAGCTCGCGGCCCGGCACCGAGCCCTTCGGCAGGGCCGCCGCTTGGTTCACCATCCTGTTGAAGCGGCATACATCCGAATACGCTTTTGCCGTGGCTCCGCAGTCCCGCATCATGATCCGCTCCAGCGTGGACGGGCTGACACCCAGATCCTTGGCCAGCACGCCGATCGCTACGTCCTCCTGCGCCAGGATTTCTGTAGCTTTCTCCACCCTGGGATCCGCCCGGTAGCTGGGCCTTAGCCGTTGGTGGAGGAAGGTGCTCAGGGCCCCGAACGCCTGCTCGGGTTCCGCGTCGGTGAGGTTCGTGCGTAGTTCCGAAAAACCCGGGAATACAGTCTCGGCGTCCACCACACGGTTCTGAAACACCGACGGCGGTTGGCTGGTGAACGCTGCCAGGCCGTAGGGGGTCAGGCGGGCACCAACGTTGAAGAGCTGGGCAGGGTTCTCGCTGATCAGGTAGCTGCGTTGAAGGCCCGCGTAGAAACCCGTGGACACTTCAGTTGAGCCGGCTTCCGTCCGGGTGGTGCCTGTGCCGGCTTCCTGGGCGTTGGCGGCAATGCCGGTTTCCGGCGGGCTGATGAGCCTGTAAGGGTCGGAGAGGTTCAGGATCAGGTGCGCAGACGGCCCGGGGAGGATCTTCTCGTACCTTGCCTGCGGCTCAGCGCGGAGAAACCACAGCCCGGTGACGAACGGCTGGAGCCCGGGAGGTGGTGGGCACTCTTCATAGAACACAGGCCCAGTCTAGGCAGCTCAACGCCTCGGAGCCCGCCTTTGTTCGCAACCCCCGCCGCTCAGCGGTGAGGGTTGCGAACCGGAGGTGTGTTGGCCACAGCGGTTCGCCCGGCTAAGACGAGCGGCAGTTACAGGAGGCTGCGCAAAACCTGTGCCGCGCCGTCGTCGAGCACTGAAGCGGTGACCTCATCCGCGACGGCAATGACCTCGTCAGGCGCCTGGCCCATGGCTACGCCGCGACCGGCCCACGTGAGCATCTCGATGTCGTTGCGGCCATCGCCCACGGCAACCGTGTTGGCCTGGTCCGTTCCGAGCTTGTGGCGCAGAACCTCCAAGGCGCTGGCCTTGGTGACGCCCTCGGCTGCGATGTCCAGCCAGGCGGTCCATCCCACCGAGTACGTCACGCCGGAAAGTCCGATGTGCCTGATGGCCTCATTGAACTCATCCGAGGTGTTCTCGCTGCTGAAGACCACTACGCGGACTGCCGTGGCATCCAACATGGTCTGGAAGTCGACGCCGATGGACTCCACACCGAAACTGGCATCCTGGAAGCGCTCCGTGGAGAGGAAGTTTCCGTCCTCATCCTCCAGGGCGTACTTGGCGTTGGGCAGCCGTTCCCGCAAGGCCTTCAGAGCCGGAGCGGGGTCGAACGTTGCCTTATGGATGATCTCGTAACCCTTCTCCAACGACGGATCAAGGCGGAGGGTCACACCACCGTTACAGCACACGGCGTAGCCTCGCTCGAGGCCGATCTTCTGGATGATGGGAAGCGTCGCATTGAGCGAGCGGCCGGTGGCAATCATGACGTCGTGGCCGCTTGCAACCACAGCCTGGGCGGCGGAGCGAACTCCCTCCGACATGTGGCCGTCGTGGTCCACGAGTGTGCCGTCCACGTCCAATGCCACCATGTACTTGTTGTTGTTATTTGGCTGGTCATCGATGCCAGCAACTGGAGTATCAGTCAAAATAGTCATACTTACAGTAGAGCAGACACCCCGGACACTGAACTAGGACCGACGCCACAGCTGCGCGTTAACGCACGGTGAATACCTGTTCCGAGTTTCACCCTCTACCGGACAATTCACCCCCGCATCCGCCGGTGAATTGTCCACATAACGGTGAACAACCGAACCCTTTCCACATAGCCCTACTGAGCGGGAGTCACGTGAATCCCTGTGCAGCAACAGTGGTTCATGGACTACCAGAACGAATTCATAGTGGCTGCCCGGCATGAACTGGAAACAGGTGCATCGCGGCAGCTCAGCAGACGGTACAAGAAGGGTGAGCTTGTCCGGGTACGCCAGGGCGTATACGTGGACAAACAGCATTGGCTGGGGCTCAAACCCTGGGATCGATACGCTGCAACCGCACGGGCCGTGGCAGCGGAGAACCCTTCCGCGGAGTTTTGCTTCGAAACAGCCGCGTTACTCTGGGGACTGCAGATGGTCGGCGTTCCATCGCACATCCACCTTGCCAACGCCTCGCGCGGGCATGCCGGCGCTCGAAAGCCGAGCACCAGCGCAGCCACCCTGGATTCCTCGGGAACCAGCGGTCTGGAGCGGATCCGCGGATATGGCATCTACCGGCACTACTATTCAACCGACACCGTGTACCTGCGCGGGTTGCGACTCACAGGACCGGCGCGAACGGCCGTTGATGTCCTGGCCAGGGGTTCGTTCACCAAGGGCGTCACCTTGGCCGATCACGCGATCAGTGCAGCAAGGTTTCCGTCGCTTTTCATGAGCAAAGCGGCACTTAGCGCGGCAGCCGAGGGCCTTGCTTCCGAGGCCAAGAGACAACGCGTAGAGCACATTCTGAGCTTTGCTGACGAGAATTCCGGCTCCGCGGGCGAGTCGCTTAGCCGCGCCCAGATGCACCTTCTCGGCTTCCCTGCTCCGGAGTTGCAGTGCGAGTTCCGCGATGCCATGGGGTTCGTTGCCCGTACGGACTTCTTTTGGCGGGACCAACGAGTAATCGGAGAGTTCGACGGCGATGCAAAGTACTTGAGGGACGAATATCTGGGTGGACAGAGCACCAGGGAAGCGGTCCTCGCCGAGAAGAAACGTGAGGACAGGCTGCGTGCTCTCGGGTTCAAAGTAGTGCGATGGGACTGGGCAACGGCCAACAATCCCGCCTTGTTCAGGGCAAAACTCCTCGCGGCCGGGCTGACCCCGCAAAGAAACACCCTCCTACGGACAATTCACCCGCGCACTCGAGGGTGAATTGTCCGTAGAAGGGTGACAAGTGGAATCTAGAGAACCGGGAGAACCTCAAGGCCGCCAAAGTACTTCTGCAGCGCCTTGGGAACGTTGACGGAGCCGTCCGGGTTCTGGTGGTGCTCAAGGATGGCAACAATCCAGCGCGTGGTGGCCAGCGTGCCGTTCAGCGTGGCAACGGCTCGGGTTCCCTTGGCAACACCTTCGTCGTTGACCACGCGTTCCCGGATGTTGAGGCGACGCGCCTGGAACGTGGTGCAGTTGGAGGTGGAAGTGAGCTCGCGGTAGGCGTTCTGCGTGGGGACCCAGGCTTCGCAGTCGAACTTGCGTGCCGCGGACATGCCCAGATCACCGGCAGCTGTATCGATCACGCGGTAAGGAAGCTCGCACTTTGCCAGCATTTCCTCTTCCCAAGCCAGCAGGCGCTCGTGCTCGGCAGCGGCTTCCTCCACAGTGGTGTAGATGAACATCTCCACCTTGTTGAACTGGTGCACGCGGATGATGCCGCGGGTGTCCTTGCCGTGGGAGCCGGCCTCGCGGCGGTAGCAGGAGCTCTGGCCTGCGTAGCGGATGGGGCCGCCAGAGAGGTCCAGGATCTCGTCTGCGTGGTAGCCCGCGAGGGCCACCTCCGAGGTTCCCACGAGGTAAAGGTCGTCTTCGGCGAGACGGTAGATCTCGGCGTCGTGCTTTACGTCAAAACCGGTGCCCTGCATGGTCTCGGGGCGCACCAAAGTGGGGGTGATCATGGGGACGAAGCCGGCGTCAATCGCCTGCTCCATGGCCATCTGCAGCAGCGCCATTTCCAACCGTGCACCGACGCCGCGGAGGAAGTAGAAACGCGAGCCGGACACCTTGGCGCCACGCTCCATGTCAATGGCACCGATCAGCTCACCGATTTCCAGGTGGTCTTTCGGCTCAAAATCCTTGAACTCGCGGGGAGTGCCTACGGTCTTGACCACAACGTAGTCGTCCTCGCCGCCCTCGGGGACTCCGTCAACAACAAGGTTGGGGATGACCCGCAGCAGCTCTTCCTGCTTGGCCTGCGCTGCGGCAGCCTCGGCGGAAGCGGCCTTGACCGAGTTGGCCAGCTCTTTGACCTCGGCCAGGAGGGCCTGCTTTTCTTCGCCCTTGGCCTGAGCCACCTTCTTGCCGAAAGCATTCTGCTCGGCACGCAGGGTTTCGTGGCGAATCAGCGCGGCACGGCGATCGGAGTCAGCGGAGATGATCGCGTCCACAACGGACTCGTCGGCGCCACGGGCGCGCTGGCTGGCCCGGAACTTGTCCGGATTTTCGCTGAGGTCTTTTACGTCGATCACCAGACAAGAGTATTCGAATCTGCCGCGGTTTTCCGGCCCGCAGCGGGCAAAGTCCCTCCGTCACGGGCGTGAGGCAAGAGGAGACTGCCCGGGAGGATAGTGTGGGAGCACCATGAGCGACTGGATCCTGTACCTGATTCTCGCTGGGGGCGTGGTTTTTGCCGTCTCCAGTTGGTGGGGTGTGCGCCGACTTAAAGCCCGCCACATCAGGAGCGCGGTCCGGGAGGACTCACACAAGCCCGGCCCCGGGGACCAGCGCGTGGCGGTCATCCTCAACCCGGTGAAAAACAACGCCGAAGAGGCCCGCCAAGCCATCATCGACGCCTGCGATCTAGCCGGCTGGGACCCGCCCAAGTTCTTTGAAACCACCGTGGACGACCCCGGTTACGGTCAGTCGCGCCAAGCGCTGGCGTACGGGGCCGACGTCGTTCTGGCGTGCGGCGGCGACGGTACAGTGCGCGTTGTGGCAGAGTCGCTGGCGCACAAGAACGTTGCCATGGGCCTTGTCCCGCTGGGCACCGGTAACCTGCTGGCCCGCAACGTGGATCTTGACGTGACCGACCTCGCTGACTGCATCCAGGTGGCGTTGTTCGGCAACCAGCGCTACATCGATACCGCCACCATGGGCGTGGATAACGACATCACGGGCGAGTCAGCGAAGCACACGTTCCTGGTCATCGCCGGCATGGGCCTGGACGCCGAGGTTGTGGGTGACACCAAGGAAGACCTGAAGAAGAGCGTTGGTTGGCTCGCCTATACGGAGGCAGGCGTCCGCCACCTGCCCGGGCGCCGCAAACGCGTCACCATCACCATGGACGACCAGCCCGAGCAGGCACGCAAGATCCGCAGTGTACTGTTCGCGAACTGTGGCCTGATTCCCGGCGGCATTGATTTCATCCCTCAGGCCATGATTGACGACGGAATGCTGGACATTGTGGTGATGAGTCCTCGCAGTGCTTTCGGCTGGCTCGCCATGTACACGAAGGTTTTGTTCAAGCACAAAGCGAACCTGCCGATGATGAGCTTCTACCGTTCAGGGAAGGTCATCATCCGCAGCCAGGAACCCATGGCCACCCAGCTGGACGGCGACCCCTCAGGCGAGGCGACAACCGTCACCGTGCAAGTGGAGCCGGCGTCCCTGCTGGTGCGGGTGCCGAAAGCCAAAACCGTTTAGAGAGCGCCGACGTCCGGTTTTGCAGCATCCCTCTCGGCTTCCTCAGTGGCCGCCTTGGCAGCAGCGCGAGCCTCAGCCTGCTCCTTGATCATCGCTTGTTCTTCTTCAAAGCGGAGTCGGTCAGCGCGATCAGCTTCATCGCCATTCCAGTCGTCCTGGTTATCGCCAGTGGGCTTCGGATTGACGATCATGCCCTGGCCGTCTTTGTCATCCCGGTGGACAGACATGACCGCTCCTTTCATTTGCCATTCATCCATCGTTTATGGATCAGGCAAGCATACGCACAGAAGCATTCTTGCGAAAGGGCAGACGCTCCGCCTGTGGATAGCGGGCTAGGAGCCCTTCAGGATTGAATCCACCCACGCGTGCGCCGAAGCGAAAGCAGCGTCAGAAGTGTGCGGAGCAACCACGGCCGGCTGCTTGTCGGCACGGGCATAGGAGCCCAGGAACCGGGTTGCCGGACTGATCCGGTGCAGGCCTGCAAGCGCGTCAGCCACCCGCGAATCAGTGGCGTGCCCATCAGCGTCGATGCTGAAAAAGTAGTGGCCCAGGTATTGTCCAGTGGGCCGCGATTCGATGCGGCTCAGGTTCACGCCGCGGGACGCGAATTGGTCCAGGATTTCCATGAGTGCGCCCGGGTGATCCTCCGGCAGCGGCACCACCACGGTGGTCTTGTCCGCGCCCGTTCGGTCCGGAAGGAGGCCGGGCTTGCTCACCAGGATGAACCGGGTGACAGCCTCGGGGTTGTCGCCAATGTCCTCGGCCAAGACGTTGAGGCCGGGTTGTCCGGCAGAAACCAACGGGGCACAAATGGCTGCGTCATAGGGGGCGTCGTCCTCCAGCAGGCCCATGGCGGATGCCGCCGTCGAGGATCCGGGGAAGTAATCGGCCTGCGGGAGGTGCTCATCCACCCACAGACGGCATTGCGCCCAGGCATGGCCGTGCGTCGAGATCCGCTTGATGTCCGAAAGCTCGACGCCGGGCCTCGCCACGAGCACGAACGTGATGGGAACAAGGGCCTCACGGATGATCCGGAGCTCTTGGCCCGTGGCAATCGCGTCCAGCGTGGCAGTGACCCCGCCCTCCACCGAGTTCTCGATGGGCACCATGGCCGCGTCAGCCTCTCCGGCCCGGACCCGATCCAGCGCCGTATTGACGTTGGTGCACGGGACTCGAGTGGCGTCGGTAGCCCCAGGGACCTGCATGAGGGCAGCTTCGGTGAAGGTGCCCTCGGGGCCGAGGAAGGTGTAGGTGACTGCTGACATCGGAGATATTCCTTGCTGGTTATATACGCGGGTTACAGAACTACCGGCTTGAGCCCGTTATCCGAAACCATGGGTTTCCCCGCCTCAAACCACATGTCCATGCCACCGGCAACGTTCACGGCAGAATAGCCCTGCCCCACGAGCCACTGGACAGCGCGGAATGACCGGCCTCCGGTGCGGCAGATGACAAAGAGATCGTCATCCGGGTCAAGTTCGTCCAGGCGTGCCGGCAGCTGGTCCATGGGGATGTGCACTGCACCTTCCGCGTGCCCGGCCACCCATTCGTAGTCTTCGCGGACGTCCAGAATGCTGGCATCTGCCGGAATGTCGCCCACAGGTACGGTATCGAAGTCGCTCATGGCGTTCCCTTCCCATCGATTTAGTCCAGCATCCAGCCTAGTCCCCGATGCATGGCACCGTAACTTCACGGGACACCGCAACGCCACGGAATCACCTGCCCTTGCTTCCCGGCGCCAGGACGTTAAGACTGGGACGGAAGCGCCTTCCCACCCCCGGCCCGTTAGGAGTGCCCGAATGACCTCTGGACAAGCAACCATTCTGGCGACCTCCGGCGGCTACAAGCCGGGTGAGCGGACCCGGATCGAGTTCAACCACCTGATGCACTACGCAGTGGAGCTCTCGGGCGTCAGCGGCCGGGCACCCCGGGTGACACATATCGGGACTGCATCCGGTGATCAGCGCTGGTGGGCTGCGGAAATGGACCAGGCAGCACGCATTGCTGGGTTCGATTTCAGTCATCTCAACCTCTTCACCATGCCCAACATCGAGGACCCGGAAGCGCACCTCCTGGAGCAGGATGTTGTGTGGGTGAACGGCGGCTCGGTGGTGAACCTGCTGGCTGTGTGGCGGGCGCACGGACTGGACGGAATCCTGCGGAAGGCTTGGGAGAGCGGAGTGGTATTGGCTGGCGTTTCGGCAGGGTCCATCTGCTGGTATCAGGGTGGTGTGACCGATTCTTTCGGCCCGGAACTCAAGCCTGTCACCAATGCTCTGGGCTTCCTCCCCTACGCCAACGGCGTCCATTACGACTCCGAGTTGCGGCGCGCCCCGGCCATCCACAAGCTGGTGGCCAACGGCACGCTCGGCGAGACCCATTGCACGGACGACGGCGTTGGGCTGGTTTACCGGGGCACCGAACTTGTGGAGGTGGTGTCCGAAGTGAAGAACAAGGCTGCCTTCCGGGTGACAGCCGGCGCCGGCGAAAGCGTGGACGCTGTTGCTGTGGAGGAACGGTTGGAGCCACGATTCCTTGGTTGAGCCTCCCCTGCAAGAAATTTCGCAACTGACAGCCGTTGAGCTCCGCAATGCCCTCGCTGCGGGCGATCTCTCCGCCCGGGAAGCCGCCGAGCATTTCCTGCAGGCCATCGAATCGCGGAACAGGCAACTGGGTGCCTTCGTCACCGTCACGGCCGAACAGGCCCTCAAAGACGCCGCGGCTGCAGACGCGCTGCACGCAAGGCTGGCCCGGGAGGGCCGCCGCGAAGAACTCCCCGCCCTCCACGGCATGCCCACCGCCTTCAAGGACCTCACGGATGTGGCCGGCGTGCCCACCACGCACGGCAGCGCAGCCCTCGAGCACAAACCAGCTCCGGAGGACGGCGCCCTCTCAGCTACATTGAAGGCGCAGGGCGTCATCTCGCTGGGCAAGACCCAGGTTCCGGAATTTGGACTTACGGCCTACAGCGAAAACCGGGTGGCACCGCCGTCGCGCAATCCGCATGCCTTGGGACGAAGCTCGGGCGGGTCGTCGGGCGGCAGCGCTGCCGCGGTGGCTGCAGGGCTGGTTCCGTTCGCGCCGGGTACCGACGGCGGCGGCTCCATCCGGATTCCAGCAGGCGCCTGCGGACTGGTTGGCCTAAAGCCGGGACGGGGCTTGGTGCCAGGCGGCGCCAGCGCGGGCGATGCCGCTAAATTGGTGGTTGCCGGGCCGCTCGCCCGGACCGCGGCAGACGCAGCACTGCTGATGGACGCGCTGGTCCCGCGGGATCAAGCGCCCGACGGCGGATACCTCGCCAATGTGGGGCAGGCCCCGGAGCCCTTGAGGATCGGGGTGAGCTTGGACAGCCCGTGGGCCGGTATCTACCCGTTCCAGATCGACGAAGAAGCAGCTGATGCCTTGGAGCTCGGGACCAAGCTGCTGGAAAAAGCCGGCCACAGCGTCACCGAGGCCGGCATCCGCTACGACAACCGCTATCCCGAAGCGTTCACAACAGCCTGGACTGCCGGCGTCGGGAGTGCCCGCATAGCACCCCAGCGTGAGGCGCTGCTGACCCCGTTGACCCGGACGTTCCGGCGTCGAGCGCAACAGCGGAGCGCCTCGAAAGTCAATGAAGCGCTGAGTTTCCTGCGGCAATTCGAGCACGACACCTCGGCGCAGTACGCGGAGTGGGACCTGATCCTCATGCCCACTTTGGCGCAGACACCGCGGCCCATCGGCTGGTTTACCGGCGGCGGCCACAGCGGCGAGCCGTGGCCGAGCGAGTGGGCCGGCGATGCCGATGAGGACTACAAACGGCAGTGCGAGTACGCTCCGTGGTCCTCCATGGTGAACGTCTGTGGGCTCCCGGCCATCAGCATCCCGGTGCACACAACTGCCTCAGGGTTGCCCATGGGAATTCAGATCATCGGCCGGCCGGGATCTGAACTGCAACTTCTCCAGCTTGCAGCCGTCCTGGAGGCCCGGTAACCAGCACGTCTAACATATGGAAAGTGGTTGCCCCGGGCATTGATCGATGTGACAATGCCCGCAGTCAGTGCCAGCATTGAGAAAATGAGCACACCTCAAACCACGGCTGAGTCCGCACAGCCAGCGGGCGATACGTCATTCTTCGGCCACCCAAAGATGTTGGCCAGCCTCTTCTCCGTGGAAATGTGGGAGCGATTCTCCTTCTACGGCATGCAGGGAATCCTGCTCTACTACATGTACTTCACCGCCGAGCAGGGCGGTCTTTCCATTGACCAGGGACTCGCTGCTGGTTTGGTGGGCGCGTACGGTGGTGGCGTTTACCTGTCGACGATCCTCGGCGCCTGGCTCGCCGACCGTCTCTTCGGCTCCGAAAAAGTTCTGTTCGGCTCGGCCATCATGATCATGGCCGGCCACATCGCACTGGCGCTGCTTCCGGGCGTTCCGGGCCTGATAGCGGGCCTGGTGCTCGTAGGTATCGGCTCCGGCGGCTTGAAAGCCAATGCCACGGCATTGGTGGGCACCCTCTATGGCGAGAAGGACGAGCGCCGCGACGCCGGCTTCTCCATCTTCTACATGGGCATTAACATCGGCGGGCTCATCGGCCCGCTGGTGACCGGCTGGCTGCAGACGAGCTACGGCTTCCACGTGGGCTTCGGCGCCGCAGCCGTGGGCATGGCCATCGGCCTGGTCATCTACGCGTTGGGCCGCAAAAGGCTCCCCGAGGAAGCGCACCGCGTTCCCAACCCGCTCCCGGCGAAGGACCGCACCAAGTATGGTCTGATCTTCCTGGCCATCCTGGTTGTCATCGGCGTTCTGCTTGGAACGGGGCTCGTCAACGCCAACAACCTCGCCAGCAGCATGGCCTACGCCGCAATTGGCGCCGCTGTGATCTACCTGTTCCTGATCTTCCGAAGCCCGCTGGTCACCGGCATTGAGCGCAAGCGCGTGGTGGCCTTCATCCCCTTGTTCATTGCATCGGCCGGGTTCTGGGCACTGTTCCAGCAGCAATTCACCTTCATCGCTGTGTACTCGCAGGAGAAGCTGGACCGCAACCTGTTCGGCTGGGAAATGCCGGCCGCCTGGGTTCAGTCCATCAACCCGGTGTTCATCATCATCTTCGCCGGCGTCATGGCTGCCCTCTGGACGAAGCTGGGTTCCAAGCAGCCGAGTTCGCCGCTGAAGTTCTCCGCCGGCCTGTTCATCATGGGACTGGCATTCCTGGCGTTCATCCCGCTGGCCGGCGAGGGCAAAACTCCACTGCTGGCGCTTGTGGGCATCCTGTTCATGTTCACCTTGGCCGAACTGTTCCTCTCCCCCATCGGCCTGTCCGTCAGCACCAAGCTCGCCCCGCAGGCGTTCCACACCCAGATGGTGGCCTTGTTCTTCCTGTCCGTCTCACTCGGCACCACGCTGGCCGGCATCCTCGCCGGGCTGTACAACCCCCAGGACGAACTCCCGTACTTCCTGGGGATCGGCGGCGTTGCAGTGGTCCTGGCCGTTGGCTTGGCTGCGGCTACGCCCGCGATCAAGAAGCTGATGGGCGGCGTTCGCTAGGCTTCCCGGCACACGGCACGCAACCTTAACGACGGCGACCCTTGGGTCCGGTGGAAATCCCACCTGACGCAAGGGTCGCCGTCGTACGCGTCTTAGTAGTTGTAGCGGCCGCTGCTTGACGCGCCAATGGCGACGAAGAAGATGATGCCAAAGATCAGCGTCAGCGCAACGCCGAGGTAACCCATCACCAGGCCGGCGATCGCCATGCCCTTGCCTGCAGGCTCACGCTTCAGGGCGAGGTGGCCCAGAATCACGGCTGCAATCTGCGGGAGGATGAAGAACCCGAAGCCAACGTAGACGGCGATGCCACAGCACATGCTGGCAATGCTCAGGCCCTTGGGCTCGGCCTGCATGGCGTAGTAGGCGGGCTGGCCGTAGGGTGACTGCGGCTGACCGTAAGGCTGCTGGCCGTAGGGCTGCTGGTTGAACGCCTGCTGCTGGTACGGGCTGGGCGGCTGGCCGTAGGGCGAGGGGGGCTGCTGGCTGTAGTCACCCGGCGTGTACGGGTTCTGGTCTTGCGAGCCCTGTTCGTAGGGCGGGATCGGCTGGGTGACGTTGGCGCCGTATTCCGGAGCGCCGTGTTCGGGAGCGCCCTGTTCAGGTGTGCTTTCGGCGGACGGGCTCTGGCTGTACGTGCCCGGCTCGGGCGCGCTGAACTGTGCGGGCGGGACGTACTGGGGCGGTTCGTAGCCCGCAGGCTTATCCTCGTTGCCCTTGGATGGCTGGTCTGACATAGGTATCCCCCTGGATGTGGTCTTTGGTCCCAACACTACCGCCGCCAGGGGCGCCACATAAGGTAGCGCGCGACCCGCGCGTGTGCCACCGAATCACGTAGGGGCATATTCATGCATACGCATGGAATATTTTCGAGCCGGACTTGGTTTTCATCGATAGCGACCTAAATCATCGCTCACCAACGAAATCTGCGGGGCCCTGTCCCGCAAAGGAGGAATCATGGGTAACTTTGAAGGCAAAACCGCGCTCGTCACCGGCGGAGGCTCCGGCCTCGGGGAAGCAATCAGCAAGGACCTCGCGAAGAACGGCGTCAACGTTGTTGTTGTGGACGTCAACCTCGACGCCGCCACGCGCGTAGCCGAGCAGATCACGGCCGACGGCGGCACTGCAGTACCGTTCCAAGGCAACACTGCTGTGGCCGAGGACAGCAAGAAAGCCGTCGACTTCGCAGTGGAGACGTACGGAGCCCTCAACTACGCCGTCAACAATGCCGGTATCGGCGGTGCCAGTGCTCCCGTTGGAGAAATCGACATCGAGGACTGGGACCGGGTCATCGCCATTAACTTGAGTGGCGTCCTCTACGGAATGCGCTACCAAGTCCCGGCCATCCTTGCCGCCGGCGCATCCGAGGGCGCCATTGTGAACATGGCATCGATCCACGGCGCCGTAGCCGCTCCCGGCAACGCCGCGTACACCGCAGCCAAGCACGGCGTTGTGGGCATGACCAAGAACGCGGCGGCTGAATACGGAACCCAGGGGCTTCGCGTCAATGCAATCGGCCCCGGCTACATCGACACTCCCTTGCTGGCCGCCGCGCCGAAGGAAGTTGTCAGCGGGCTCGAAGCGAAGCACCCGCTTGGCCGCTTGGGCACGGCCGAGGAAGTCGCGAACGTCACCACGTTCCTCCTCTCCGACAAGGCCAGCTTCATGACCGGCTCCTACGTGCTCGTCGATGGTGGCTACACCGCCGTCTAGCGTTCCTGGTTTCGTTCCCACTGGGTTGTTCGCTACCCCTACCCCCGATCGCGCCCCTAACCTCTGGAGCGAATAGCGCGAAAGGGTGCGCCACCGGTGAACAAGTGGCGCGCCCAGGGGGAACGGGTGCGCCTGCTGTGGTCTGAACGGGGAATGAATCTTTGCTGACTTGGCGGTTTTTGTCCTGACGTAACAACGCCATTCGGCGTCACAGGGGCCGGATCGGCGGACATTTCGTGTCAGCTGACGCCAAGGTCTGGCATGCTGGACCCCATGGCTAGCCGAGCGGGCACAGTTGCCCTTCCCCAGGACCTTGTTGACATCACAGCCCTGCTGGACGCGTACTTCGACGTAACTCCAGATCTGGGCGACCCTGCGCAGCGCGTGGCATTTGGTACGTCCGGGCACCGCGGATCCAGCTTGAAGGCGTCGTTTAACGAGCCGCATATCCTCGCGATCACGCAGGCAATCGTCGAATACCGTGGCCGTCAGGGCATCACCGGGCCGCTGTTCATCGGACGTGACACCCACGCCCTCAGTGAGCCGGCACAGAACTCCGCACTGGAAGTGCTAGCTGCCAATGGCGTCACCGTCCTGGTGGACGCACGCCACGGTTATACCCCGACGCCGGCGCTGAGCCACGCCATTCTCAAGTACAACCGCGAAGCCGCCCCGGGCACTCCCCAAGCTGACGGCATCGTGGTCACCCCCAGCCACAACCCGCCAGGTGATGGCGGTTTCAAATACAACCCTCCGCACGGCGGCCCCGCTGACACGGACGCAACGGGTTGGATAGCTGACCGCGCCAACCAGTTGCTTGAGAACGGCCTCCGCGGGGTCAAGCGCATGCCGTTGAACGATGCCTTGGCCGCCGACACCACCGGCAAGTTCGACTTCCTCAGCAGCTATGTGGACGACCTCCCTTCCGTGCTGAATCTTGACGCCATCCGGAACGCCGGCGTCCGCATCGGGGCTGATCCCATGGGCGGCGCGTCCGTTGACTACTGGGGCGAGATCGGCGAGCGCCATCAGCTGAACCTCACGGTGGTCAACCCCACCGTGGATCCGCAGTGGGCTTTCATGACCCTCGACTGGGACGAGAAGATCCGCATGGATTGCTCGTCGCCGTCGGCCATGGCGTCGCTGATCAAG
Organism: Arthrobacter sp. TS-15; assembly: GCF_006964045.1. Lineage (NCBI taxonomy): Bacteria > Bacillati > Actinomycetota > Actinomycetes > Micrococcales > Micrococcaceae > Arthrobacter > Arthrobacter sp. TS-15. The sequence goes on from NZ_SDXQ01000008.1 coordinate 54,130, forward strand.
CGCATGGCCGCCGGTGCCGATGGTACCGCCGCCTATGACATCGCCACTGGCAACGACGCCGACGCCGATCGCCACGGCATTGTGACACCGGATGGTGGTTTGATGAACCCCAACCACTACCTGGCCGTAGCCATCGATTACCTGTACCGGAACCGTAGCGGCTGGAACCCCGAGTCTGTTGTGGGCAAGACGCTGGTTTCGTCCTCCATCATCGACCGCGTTGCAAGTGGGCTCGGCCGCAAGTTGGTTGAGGTTCCCGTGGGCTTCAAGTGGTTCGTGCCTGGATTGCTTTCCGGTGAAGGCGCGTTCGGTGGCGAGGAATCGGCCGGAGCATCCTTCAATAAGCTCGACGGCAGTGTGTGGACTACGGACAAGGACGGCATCTTGCTGGCCCTGCTGGCGTCGGAGATTACAGCCGTCACCGGCAAGTCTCCTTCACAGCTGTACAAGGGTTTGACTGACCAGTTCGGCGCGCCTGTTTACGCACGCATTGACGCTGCGGCCACCCGCGAGCAGAAGTCCAAGCTGGGCAAGCTCTCCGCCGCGGACGTCACCGCGACTTCCCTTGCAGGCGAAGAGATCACGGCCAAGCTCACCGAGGCTCCCGGCAACGGCGCGTCAATCGGGGGCTTGAAGGTTGTCACGGAGAACGCCTGGTTCGCGGCACGGCCTTCCGGCACCGAGGATGTGTACAAGATCTACGCCGAGTCCTTCAAGGGTGCGGATCACCTGAAGCAGGTCCAGGAAGAGGCCAAGGCGTTGGTGGACGGCGTTATCGCGTAACTTCCTCAAATCTTCTCTCACATTCCAGCCTTAAATCCGGGTCCCTCTCTCCCGGGTGGAAGTGATAGAGCATTGGCCCCAAACCCGAGGGATGTGAGAGAACGTCCAGAGGGTCGCCCCGTTAAGGCAAAACGCCCGCTCACACGAAAGTGAGCGGGCGTTTCTGCTGCGCGAAGACTCTAGACGGTGCGCACAACGTCGTCGTAAGCGAACTTCGGCTTGGCTTCGCCCCAGGCGTCCGGGCCGGGCTGGCCGATGTTGACCACCAGGAAGCTCTTCTGGTCGCCGGCCGGGAAGAATTCGGCGTCGATTGCGGAGAAGTCGGCACCGGTCATCGGGCCAGCGGCGAACCCCAGCGAGCGCACGGCGAGGATGAAGTAGCCGGCCTGCAAGTGAGCGTTGTTGTTGCCCGTAGCAGCGGCGAAAGCGGGGTCGGCGTCGTACATAGCCTTGGGCGCGCCGTAGGCGGGGAGGAACTTGTCCCACTGGCCCTGCCAGTCGGTGTCGTAGGACAGGATGGCAACCAGCGGGGCGGACGCGGTCTTGGCCTGGTTGCCACGCGAAAGGGTGTCCACCAACTTGGCGCGGGCCTCGTCCGAGCGGACGTAGGTCACGCGGAGCGGCTGGGAGTTGAATGCGGTGGGGCCGAACTTGGTGAGCTCGTAGATGGCGCGGGCCTGCTCGTCGGTGACCTCGCCGGCGAAGCTGTTGGCGGTGCGGGCTTCGGCAAAGATGGCGTCGACTGCTGCGGCGTCGATGACTGCTTCTTCGTGTGCAATCGTCATGGGTAAACCTTTCGCTGGGCCTGACCCTGAACCGGCCGGGCACTTCTGCTTTCCATGGTTGCAACTTCAACTTCCGTTGTCCTCTTCCCATGACGGCCCGTGACGTTGGGCACAGCGCAAATGTCGGTAGCATCGTGCATACGAGCTGCCACCCGTTGTGGGGGACGTTCAGCCGTGGGAATGACGACACCAGAAGGGGCCTGATGCCTACCTTTCCCTTAGCGGCCCGCCAGCGGGCACTGGCTGTTCTTGTGGTGCTTTTGGTGATGTTCCTGATGCCAACCGGGCAGGCGTTGGCGTCCACGCAGACACTCGGTTCCGAACAGCAGCAGCCTGGCGTCGAGGATCCTGGAACACGCTTTTTCGGGGCTTTGCTGGACTGGGACAAGGACTCAGCTGCGGATTACGCCCAGCGACTCGGTACGCCCGCGGCTTTGTACGGCCAGAACGTGTCCATGCCCGTGGATGACGGCGGCCGCGAATATTTGAAGGGTTACTTCTCCCAGATCGCGGACCAAGGCTCGCACGCGCTGCTCACGGTCCGCCCCGGGATCGCCCTGAAGGACATCAACGACGACGTTGCGTCCGCTTTTGCGCGTCAAATCACGACGGCGGCAGCTGGCTTTCGAGGGAAGGTCTTCATCCGCTTCGCACCGGAAATGAACGCCCCGTGGGTCAGCTGGGGACAGGAGCCGGAAGCTTATCGAGCTGCTTTCGACAACGTAGCCGCAGCACTCCGGTCCACCCTGCCGGATCCGGAGATGGTGTGGTCTCCCACAGCTGAGAAGGATTACCCGTTCCAGAGTGCAACGTCTACGCCTCCCAAGGGTGTGCCCTTGGGATCGGTGGACACGAGCGGTAATGGCGTGTGGGATCAGGATGACTCCGCTTTTGAGCCGTACTATCCGGGCGACGACGTGGTGGATTGGGTTGGGCTGTCCGTCTATCACGACACGACGGGCGCCGGTAAGGCCAGCAATACGCTGCCCACGGCGGGTGAGTTCAATGAAGCCCTGCACGTATCCAGCGGGGGAATTTCCAGCGGCGGGGCTGGGACGGACAATTTCTACAACACCTATGCACAGGCCCGCGGCAAGCCTCTCTTGGTTGAGACGGGGGCTTTCTACTCGCCCGGAGCCGGTGGCGCTTCTGAGCTGGACGTCAAGCAAACGTGGTGGCACCAGGTCTTTGCCTCGGTGGCGGAGCCCGGTAATGGGGCGGTCCGGGCTGTGGTGTGGAATGAGACCACCGATGTGCGCGAACCAGGGCGGGTGCCCATTGACTGGAGGAGCACTGCTGAGCCCCAGCTGGCCACCCCGTTCCGAACCTCGTTGGACACCTCAGGCCTCACCCTTGGACCCGTCACTGAGAAGGGCCTGGACAACGTGCCCGGCATTGAAGCCCCTCAAGCGAAGAGTGGGACGGTCATACAAGGCTGGGCGGCGTGGGCTTCGGCCGGGTCTGTGCTGATTGCTGTGGCGGCATTGTGGCTGTTGTCCTCGCGGGCTTTCGCCAGTAAATGGTCCTACACAGGCACGGGTAAGCGTGATGCGCGGATCGACATGCTCCGGGGCCTGGCCATCGTGTTCGTGGTGGTGAACCATGTGGGCATCAACTCCGTTTTCCAGCTGCTCAGCCAGGAGACCTTGGGGGTGGTTTCCGGTGCGGAGCTCTTCGTCATGCTCTCCGGTGTGGTCCTCGGCATGGTTTACGGTCCCCGGATAGCCACCGACCTGGGTGACGTTGTGGACGGGACCACCAAGCGCGCTTGGAAGTTGTACTTCACAGCCCTTGCCGTGGTGTTGATCGTGTACGGGCTGAGCCTGCTTCCTTTCATTAACGCCGCAGCAGTCACCACCTTCACGGATCAAGGAACCGGCGGGGCAGGCCGCGCAGCGGCAGGCACTACGTACGATCTCTACGCCGGGATGGAGGGACTGCTGCAGTTCCCCGTCCCGCAGGGTCTCATCCCGGCTCTGCTGTTGCTGCAGGTTGGGCCGTGGCAGTTCAACATCATGGGGCTCTACGTGATCCTGTTGCTGATTAGCCCCCTGATCCTCGTTGCGCTTTCCCGCGGATTCACGTGGCTGGTCCTCACGCTCAGCGTAGGCCTCTACACAGCGGGATCAATTTTCCGTTTCCGCCTGCTGCCGTCGCAGTTCGAGGATTCTTTCCCGCTTCTCGTGTGGCAGCTCTTGTTTGTTGTGGGGATGACTGCCGGGTTCTATCGGCGTCAGATCATCGAGTGGTTCGGTGACCCGCAGCGGCGCCTGCTTCTGGGAGTTTGCATCTTCCTGGCCGCTGCCTGTGCCGTGTTCTCTTGGAGCGGCCCTTACCTGACCAATCAACTGGACGTTAGGCTCGCGCTGATCCCGGAAAGCACGTTCAGGTTCGTCTACGACACCTTCTTCAGTAGGACCTACCTTGGCCCGGGGCGGGTGCTCAACGTCTTCCTCATCACCATTGCCCTGTACGCATTGTTGAGTGCTTTTTGGAAGCCGTTGTCTCGTGCCGTGGGCTGGTTCTTCATACCTCTGGGCCAGGCCACGCTGTACGTGTTCATCATGCACGTGTTCTTTATTGTGGCCATTGCCAACATCCCTGCCCTGCGGGACGGAAACCTGTGGCTGAACACTGCCGTGTACATCGCGTTGCTTGCCACACTGTGGGTAATGGTCAAAACAAAGTTCCTGTTCGGGCTGGTTCCCCGCTAGAGGCCAGCATTCGCCGCCGCCCCAAGGTCCGCATTGGCGGTAATGTTGCACCGAATCCCAATACTCTTCTGAGGAAGGCCCCGCCATGAGCATGCTCGGCATCAAATGGAAGCTCCACGGCAACGGCAAGTCCATCCGCCCCGGCCACGTGGTGGCCCCCGACGAGCGGCTCGCCTGGCCCCTGACCATCGGCATCGGCATGCAGCACGTGGTTGCCATGTTCGGCGCGACGTTCCTTGTCCCCATCATCACGGGCATGCCCCCGGCCACCACACTGCTCTTCTCGGGTATCGGCACGCTGCTGTTCCTGGTGATCACCAAAGGCCGGGTGCCCAGCTACCTCGGTTCGAGCTTCGCATTCATCGCCCCCATCATGGCGTCCCAGCAGCAGTACGGCGTGAGCGGCGCCTTGGGCGGTGTGGTGCTTGCCGGCGTCGTACTGGCGCTTATTGGTGCGGTGGTCCAGAAGTTTGGCGCCGAATGGATCAACCGGCTAATGCCGCCCATTGTCACCGGCGCGATTGTGGCGCTGATCGGCCTGAACCTCGCGCCGGCCGCGAAAGCGAACTTCGACGCCGCTCCCGTCACCGCGCTGATCACGCTGGTCACCATCATCCTGGTTTCCGTGCTGTTCCGCGGGATTCTTGGCCGCCTGAGCATCCTGGTGGGTGTTGTGGTGGGGTATCTCGTGGCGATGATGCGCGGCGAGGTCAACTACGAAAAGATGGACGCCGCCGCGTGGGTAGGCCTGCCGCTTTTCCAGACACCCGAATTCCACATCGGCGTAGTGGGGCTGTTCGTTCCCGTGGTGCTGGTCCTCGTGGCCGAGAACGTGGGGCACGTGAAGTCGGTGGCCGCGATGACCGGCCAAAACCTCGACGGCGTCTCCGGCCGCGCGCTGATGGCCGACGGCGCCGCGACGGTACTTGCCGGGTTCGGCGGCGGTTCCGGTACCACAACGTATGCGGAGAACATCGGCGTCATGGCCGCCACCAAGGTCTACTCGACGGCGGCCTACTGGGTGGCCGGTATCTTCGCCATCCTGCTGAGCTTCTCCCCGAAATTCGGCGAATTGATCGCCACCGTTCCGGCGGGCGTCCTGGGCGGCGCCGCGACCATGCTGTATGGCATGATCGGCGTGCTCGGCGTGAAGATCTGGGTGCAGAACAAGGTGAACTTCTCCAACCCGATCAACCTGACCACAGCCGCCGTGGCTTTGATCATCGGCATTGCTGATTACACGTGGACCATTGGCGAGCTGAAGTTCACGGGTATTGCCCTCGGTTCAGCCGCTGCCCTGGTGATTTACCACGGCATGAAGGGGCTGGCCCACTGGCGCGGGACTGTGGCCGAGCCGGAAACCGAGACGGCGGGGCTGCCGCCAGCGGTGAAGTCGGCGATGAACGCTGCGGCCAAGAGGGGCGGGAAGAAGGGGAAGTAGGGCTTCCTGCCGGGACCTGCGGATGAGGTGTGGATCCGGGAGCAGCCTTACTGGTCCCCAAACTTGGTGTCGAAACGGCTCATGAACGCGGCCATGGCATCGCGGGCCACCGGCTCAAAAGGCCTGTAGGTCTTGGTCCCATTGGTTTCGTTCCACCCGGAACTGATGCCACTGCTCGCCAGCCAGGTGATCTGCTTGTAGAACGGGTTGGTGGTGTCAACGTCCGCAAACGGCGACTCCGCTGGGGCATTGAACTCCGGCGAACCGGCCAGCCTGTACATGAAGGCGGCCATGGCATCGCGGGCTACCGGTTCAAGCGGGCGGTACGTCTTGGTCCCGTTCGCCTCAACCCATCCGGTACTAATGCCCTTGCTGGCGAGCCAGGTGATCTGCTTGTAGAACGGGTTGGTGGTGGCTACGTCGGCAAAGGGCGACTTGGCGGGGGCCGTGAACTCCGGGCTACCTTCCAGGCGATACAGGAAAGCAGCCATTGCATCACGGGCAACAGGGGCCAGGGGCCGGTAGGTCCTGGCTCCGTTGGCCTCGGTCCATCCGGTTGAAATTCCACGGGACCCGAGCCAATTGACTTCGGTGGTGAATTGTCCGCCGGTTATGTCGGAAAAGATGGGGCCTGGGTTGCTGGCGAAGGCTGCCAACTGCTGGACAGTACCGTTGAAAACATTCTGATCACCCGGAAACACGCCTGAATCAGCGTGCTGCCACAGGGTGTAGGCCTGCCAACCCGCGGGCAGCTCTCCGGGCGTCGCTGACCACCTCGCGATGTGCAGCGGGTGGTTGCCGAATCCATTGGCCCTACCCGTGCAGGTGTTCCACCAGTCCGTAGTGGTGTAGATGGCGGGAAGGCGCCCGGTTCGCGACAGGATGGTGGTGGAGAAGTCGGAGATCCACGAAACCATTTGACCCGGGGTCATTCCGTAGCAAGAGCTGCCGTAGGGGTTGTACTCGAGGTCCAACAGCGCAGGCAGTGTTTCACCATCAGGAGTCCAGGCTGCACCGCTCTGCAGGAAATAGCTGGCTTGAGCGGCACCGGAAGACGCGTTGGGAAGTGCGAAATGATACGCGCCACGCAGCATCCCAACCGAAGCTGCCCCGGCGTACTGGTCGGCGAAGTACGGGTTGCTGTATTCGGTTCCCTCGCTGGCTTTGACGTACGCGAACCTGGCCCCGTTTTCTGCAGCCTTGGTCCAGTTCACCACCCCTTGGTGGCTACTGACATCCATTCCGGGCACCCCCGGCAATGATGAGGCGGACTCCGTGGCCTGAAGGGAGAACAAGTGGCCTGCGCTTTCATGACCAGGAATTGTAGATCCCATGGCGTGGTCGTTCTGGACTGTGGGCGATTCATCGGAAGCGGTGGCCGGCGTCGCACCGGACGCGATGAGAAGCATGGTGGCGAGCAAGGCAGCGGCCGTTTTGGTGCCGGCAATCCCTTGCGGCCGCCGTTTGGGTGACGTTTCCGGGGTGCTTGGGCAGCTGGGCGTGGAGAGTTTCATTCGACGATTCCTTCGGCATGCGGGAGGAACCGGCGCCCCCACGTGGTTCAGCCCAGCCTACTATCCAAACTAAAGGTCGACGTCGAGGAAAGCCCGCGAATCCTCTAGCCGCGCACCCGCATCTGACCTCGCCGTCACTAGGCAGCCGCCGCATCAAGCAGGCGGCGCGACAACCAGTGACGGTCACCGTGAACGTGGACGCCTTCCCTCATAATCGAGTCGAATATCGGTGCCGCCCGCACTTCGGCCGCTTCGTAAATCATCGGACGAACGTCGTTGCCGGTAAGGCGGTACACGTCCACGGCCAGGTTTCCAATCTGCTCATATAGGTCGTCGTCAGCACCGTCATGAATGATGAACAGCAAGTCGATATCAGAGTCATTGCGCATGTCTCCGCGTGCCGCTGAACCAAAAAGGGTTACCTGCAGCGGGCGTTCAGGCCATCTCAATATTGCGCGGGAAACAAAACGCATGAATCGATCCCTGCCCCGGGATGCTTCTGCGATGACGCCAGCGAGCATGTGGGATGAATTCAGGGCGTACTCGGTTCGGTTTCCGACTTGGATTCCCATCACAATGCCGCCCTCTTGAAGGCGCTCCAAGCATCGCCGAGTGCCCGACACAGAGGCTTGGATGCCGCGGTCCCGAACCAGATGCCCGGGTGTACTTGGACGACCGTCAGCCAATGCCATGAGGACATCAGCCTCAAGCGTCGGACAAATCGCCCTCAACGGGTTCTGCAGCTGCATGTGGCCTCCTAATCGCTTCTTATTGTACGCGATTTTTCAAACTTCCAGCCGCCCCGGAAGTGATCATCGAGGGACGGATTCTCGGCGACATGAGCCACCCAAAGCCCCGAGAGCTAACCCTTCGAGGGACGGGCACCGAGGACCCGGCTAAGTGGTCGCCCGAAGACATAGAGCACTTCTCAGAGAGCGCTCTCTTGACGTACGTGACTTGCAGCACATACATTGGTCCCACATCCCAGAGAGCGCTCTCTCGCCATTGGCGTACGGTCGCTCGAACACACAAAGGAGTGATCGTGGAGTTTTCACGACTAAGGAAATTCACTGCCCTGGCGGGCGTAGCCTCACTGGCCCTCGTAGCAGCGGGCTGCAGCGGCGGAGGCGATAAGGCAGCGAGCGCCGACAACCCCGTCACACTGACCGTGACCACCTTCGGCACCTTCGGATACGACGACCTGTATGCCGAATATGAGAAGCAGAACCCCGGCGTCACCATCGAGGCCACCAACATCGACCGTGGTTCCAACGCCCGGACCGATGCGTTCACCAAGCTCGCCGCAGGCTCCGGGCTCAGCGACGTCACGGCTATCGAGGAAGGCTGGCTCGGCTCCATCATGGAGGTCTCGGACCAGTTCGTGGACCTCAAGGAGCACGGCGCAGAGGACATCAAGGGCAACTGGGTGGACTGGAAGTTCAAGCAGGGCACGGACCCCAATGGCCGTGTGATCGGTTACGGCACGGACATAGGACCGCAGGCACTCTGCTTCAACGGCAAGCTCTTCGAGGCGGCGGGCCTGCCGAGTGACCGCGAGAAAGTCGCGGAACTTTTCGGCGGCAAGGACGGAAGCTGGGAAACGTACTTCAAGTTGGGCCGCCAGTACAAAGAGGCCACCGGCAAGGCCTGGTATGACCAGTCCGGCTTCGTCTGGAATTCCATGGTCAACCAGATGGACGAGGGTTACTACACCAAGGACGGCAAGCTGAACGTCGAAGGCAACAAGGAAATGCGGGCTAAGTTCGACATGCTCGCCGCCGGAACCGCTGATGGTCTTTCCGCCAACCAGACCCAGTTCGACTGGGGTAACGGCAAGGCCTTCGTGGACGGATCCTTCGCTACCCACGTTTGCCCGGCGTGGATGCTGGGCACCATCAAGGGCCAGCTCGAGTCCGCCGGCGGCGGACCGGCAAGCGGCTGGGATGTAGCGGATGTCTTCCCGGGCGGTGCCTCCAACTGGGGCGGTGCTTTCCTCTCGGTTCCCAAGACCTCCAAGCACCCCGCTGAAGCAGCCAAGCTGGCAGCATGGCTGACCGCACCTGAGCAGCAGATCAAGCAGTCCGCTGCGGCGAACAACTTCCCCAGCACCCTGGAAGCACAGGCAAAGATCGTGGAAGCGGCAAAGCCGAACGAACTGTTCAACAACGCTCCCTATGGCGCCATCTTTGAGTCCCGCGCTGAAGGTGTGATCGCACAGTTCAAGGGTCCGGATGACTCCGTGATCCAGGAGAACGTCTTCGGTCCGGCCCTCAAGATGCTCGACTCGGGCAAGGGCACCGCAGATGAGGCTTGGAATGAAGCCGTCAAGCTTCTCAACGACCTCGTGGTCAACAACTAGCAGCACCCGGCCGTGGGGCCTCCGGGAAACCGGAGGCCCCCTCACAGAGTCTGAGACCCGACCATGACCACCACCCTGAATCGCCCGGCAGCCGGCAGAGCGGCCGCCACCAAACCGAAACCGACGTTCCGCCAACGCCTGAATGTCTTCGACATGAAGGCATCCCCGTACTTCTATATCGCACCGTTTTTCATCCTGTTCGCCCTGGTGGGGCTCTTTCCCCTGGGCTACACGTTCTTCGTTTCCCTCTTCGACTGGCACCTGCTCAAAGGCCAGGGAGAGTTTGTGGGATTCCAGAACTTCGCAGAGGTTCTTCAGGACAGGTTCTTTTGGAACTCCCTGTTCAACACCGTCAGCATCTTCCTGATTTCCACCATTCCCCAGCTGATCATGGCAACCATTATTGCCGCGGTGCTGGACCAGAATCTCCGCGCCAAGACGTTCTGGCGCATGAGCATCCTGCTCCCCTACGTCGTGACTCCCGTGGCTGTTGCCATGATCTTCACCAACATGTTTGGCGAGCAGTACGGGCTGATCAACAACATTCTGGCCAGCTTCGGCATTGACCCCGTTATGTGGAAGAACGACACCCTTCCCAGCCACATCGCCATTGCCACCATGGTGAACTGGCGCTGGACCGGCTATAACGCCCTGATTCTCCTGGCTGCCATGCAGTCGGTGCCGCGGGATATCTATGAGTCCGCAGCGATCGATGGCGCCGGTTCGGTCCGGCGCTTTTTCAGCATCACGCTGCCGAGTATCCGGCCCACCATGGTGTTCGTCATTGTCACTGCGACCATTGGCGGGTTGCAGATCTTCACGGAGCCCCGGCTGTTCGATCCGGTGGCGGCGGGGGGAACGGCACGACAGTTCCAGACCACCGTGCTGTACCTGTGGGAGATGGCCTTCCAGCGGCAGAACTTCGGCAAAGCCTCCACCATCGCCTGGCTCCTGTTCCTGATCATCCTGCTCTTCGGCATCGTGAACTGGCTAATCTCACGCCGCATCGCCACCAACGGCGACGATCGCGGAGCAGCCAGCCGCCGCCGTCGTAAGCGCTCTTCCGCGGCGAAAGCAAAAGCGCACGACGCCGGCCTGGCCGCCCAGGCGGTAGCGGCAGAACCGGTAGCGGCACCAGAATCAACCCCGAGGAGCGGGCAATGACCCTCACGCAAAACCGACCACAAGCGCCGGCTCCGCAGCGAACCTCCCGGTCCCTGACCGCCAGGAAAGCACTCTTTGGCAACGGCCGCCGGCCCGGGTTCCTCACCTATGGGTTGTTGCTCGCCTTTTTCCTGGCATCGGCCTACCCGCTCTGGTGGTCCGTGATCATCGGCAGCCGCTCCAACGAGGCCCTCGGGGAGACGTGGCCGCCGTTGTTCCCGGGCGGCAATTTCTGGACCAACGTCGGGGAGGTCTTCGACACCGTCCCGTTCTGGCTTGCGCTGGGCAACAGCGTGCTGATCTCGGGCATCATCACCATTTCCGTGGTGGGATTCTCCACCTTGGCCGGATATGCGTTTGCCAAGCTGCGCTTCCGCGGCCGCAACTGGCTGATGGTAGCGGTGATCGCCACTATGGCCATCCCCACGCAGCTCGGCATCATCCCCTTGTTCATGCTGATGCGCACGCTGGGCTGGACCGGTGAGATCGGCGCCGTCGTGATCCCTACGCTGGTCACGGCGTTCGGTGTCTTCTTCATGCGGCAGTATCTGGTGGACGTGATCCCGGACGAGCTGATCGAGTCGGCGCGCATGGATGGAGCGTCCATGATCTCAACGTTCTGGCATGTGGCACTCCCGGCCGCGCGCCCGGCCATGGCCATCCTGGGCCTGTTCACGTTCATGACGGCGTGGACTGATTTCCTGTGGCCTTTGCTGGTGCTCGACGCCGGCAATCCCACCTTGCAGACGGCGCTCAGCCAACTGCAGTCGGCCCGGTATGTGGATTACTCCATAGTCCTGGCCGGCGCCGTCATGGCAACACTTCCGCTGCTGGCCCTCTTCGTCGTGGCGGGACGACAGCTCATATCCGGAATTATGCAAGGAGCAGTGAAGGGCTAATGCCATTCGAAGCAACAACCCACCCAGCGATCACTCCCTTTAACAGGGTGTGGCCCAAGGGCTTCCTTTGGGGCTCGGCCACCGCCGCAGCCCAGGTGGAAGGTGCCAGCCACGAGGGCGGCAAGGAAGATTCCGTGTGGGACGCTTTCGCCCGCGTTCCGGGCGCCATTGCCAACGGTGAAACGTTGAAGGACGCGGTGCGGCACTACCACCGCATGCCGCAGGACGTCAGGATCATGAAGGAGCTGGGCCTGGATTCCTACCGGTTCTCCACCAGCTGGTCACGCGTCCGTCCCGGTGGCCGGGCCGCGAACGCCGAAGGCCTGGACTTCTACTCACGTTTGGTGGATGAATTGCTCGACGCCGGCATCCTCCCTTGGTTGACCCTTTACCACTGGGACCTGCCGCAGGCGCTGGAGGAGAAGGGCGGCTGGGCCAACCGCGACACCGCCTACCGCTTCGTGGACTACGCCAACGACGTCTATTCGGCACTGGGAGACAGGGTTCAGCACTGGACCACCTTGAACGAACCATTCTGCTCCTCACTCCTTGGCTATGCGGCCGGCGTGCATGCTCCGGGCCGTCAGGAGCCGGATGCTGCAGTGGCGGCAATCCATCACCAGCACCTCGCCCACGGCCTGGTGGTCAATGAGCTCCGGAGCCGCGGCGCCCAACAGCTGGGGATCACGCTCAACCTGAGCAACTCCATCCCACGGGATCCTTCCGATCCTGTGGACCTTGACGCCGCCCGCCGGTTTGATTCGCTGCAGAACCGGATCTTCCTCGATCCGATTCTCCGTGGTGTTTACCCGGAGGACACGCTCAACGACCTTGAGCAGTTCGGCATCCGGGACGTCATCAAACCTGGCGACCTGGAGATCATCGGTGCTCCCATCGACTTCCTGGGCGTCAACCACTACCACGATGACCTCATCAGTGGTCACCCCACTGATGAACACGGCGACGGCCACTCGGGCGGCGCAACCCGCCCGACGTCGTCGTGCTGGATTGGTTCGGAGGACATCGCATTCCCCAGCCGCGGCCTGCCGCGCACGGCCATGAACTGGGAGGTCAATCCGGACGGGCTGCGGAAGCTCCTGGTGCGCCTTGGCGAGGAATACCCCACGCTGCCACCGCTGTACATCACCGAAAACGGTGCCGCTTACCACGATGTGGTCAGTCCTGACGGAGCAGTCCATGACGCCGAGCGGACCCAGTTCGTGCTGGATCACATCACGGCCGTGGGCGAGGCGCTGGACCAGGGCGCCGATGTGCGCGGCTACTTTGTGTGGTCCCTCCTGGACAACTTTGAGTGGTCCTGGGGCTATGGCAAGCGCTTCGGGGTGGTTCGCGTGGACTACGACACCTTTGAGCGCACGGTCAAGGACAGCGGACTGGCATATTCGAGGGTCATCGCCTCGGCCAAGGCATCGGCCGACGCCACTGTGAACGCCTAAAGTAGCCTTCAAAGGCATACTTTTTCTTACGTTCCGGAGATGACCATGACGCAGGACACCAGCGGCCCCCGGCCGGTACCCACCCTTGAAATGGTGGCTGCCTTGGCCGGGGTCTCGCGGGCCACCGTGTCCCGGGTGGTCAACGACAGCCCCAGTGTGGACCCGGAGTTGGCGCAGTCGGTAAGGAAAGCCATCCTCGCATTGGACTACACGCCAAACCGTGCTGCTCGTTCGCTCGCCAAGCGCCGGGCTAATGCGGTCACACTGATCGTTCCGGAGTCGACGTCCAAGGTCTTCGCAGACCCATTCTTCGCCTCGGTAGTGCAGGGCATCGCCTTGTATCTCACCGATACCGAGTACACGCTGAACATGGTGATCTCCTCCGAGTCGAAACCGGAGAAGACCCGCAGCTTCCTGCTTGGGGGCAACGTGGACGGGGTCCTGGTGGTGTCGCACCACAGTGGCGATAACTCCTGGACGCACCTCTCGGGGTCCTTGCCCATGGTGTTTGCGGGGCGGCCCTTGGTAGGTGGCAAGGAGAGCTACTACGTTGACGTGGCCAACGAGCAAGCGGCTTATGAGGTCACGCGTCTACTGACCGAGAGCGGCCGAAAAAACGTTGCAACCATTGCCGGTCCCCAAGACATGCCTCCCGGGCTGGACCGCCTTGCTGGGTGGAGGACGGCCGTACGGGAGGCAGGCCTGGGGGAAGGCTTGGTGGAGGAGGGCGACTTCACTTTGGCCTCGGGCGCCAAAGCCATGCATCGATTGTTGGACCGCGGCGTGCCTGTTGACGCCGTTTTTGCAGCGAACGACCAGATGGCTGCCGGCGCCTACACCGCCATTCAAGGGCGCGGTTTGCGCATCCCGGAGGACATCGCCGTAGTGGGTTTTGACGACGATTCCTTCGCTACCTCCGTAACCCCCGCTCTGACCACCGTGCATCACCCGATTGTTGAACTCGGCAAGAAAATGGCCGAAACCCTGGTGAACCTGATCGAGGGCAAACCGGCAGAACGCGTCAACAGAATGCCTACCTCGATCGTGATCCGCGATTCCGTATAGCTCTATGCCTTGAAAGGCTTTTCCATGCTTCCTGCTCCCGTCAGCACCGTAGCGCCCTCCAGGGCGACAGGCCATCCCATCCGATGGGGAGTAGTGGCCACAGGCTCTATTGCACAACGGGTGGTGGAAGACCTCGCGCTCCTGGAGGACTCTGTCCTTCAGGCTGTCAGTTCGCGCACGGAGGCGTCGGCGCGGAGCTTTGCTGAGAAGTTTGGCTTCGTCTCTGCGTATTCCGACGTCGGGGAGACGCCCGGTTACGAGCGGCTGCTGGCGGATCCCGCTGTCGACGTCGTGTATGTCGCCACGCCGCACGCGCAGCATCACGTCGTCGCATTGGCCGCGCTCAATGCGGGCAAGCACGTACTGTGCGAAAAGCCCCTGGCCATGGATGCCGTGCAGGCACGTGAGCTGGCTGACCTCGCCCGGGACAAGGGGCTTTTCCTCATGGAGGCAGTGTGGACCCGGTTCCTGCCGAGCTTCTGCCGCGCCATGGAAATCCTGCGTTCGGAAGAAATTGGAGAGCCGCGCTGGCTTCAGGCCGATCTTGGCTTTGTACCTGCCTACGATCCCGCTTCACGGATCTGGGATCCGGCTGCCGGGGGCGGAGCGTTGCTGGACCTTGCCGTCTATCCGTTGACGTGGGCCCTGGGAGTTTTCGGCGAGCCTCGCAGTTTGCTGGCCAACGGAGTTTTGACTCCTGAGGGAGTGGACCTGCAGAGCTCCGTCACATTGGATTACCAGGGCGGGGCACACGCTCAGTTCATCACCTCGATCGGCGCTGAGTGCCCCGGCGTGGTGACGGTGGGAGGAACGGAAGGTTGGCTGCGATCCTCGGCTCCCCTTTTCAAGCCGGCCGAGCTCGTTATCCAGCCTCGTAGTGGCACACTGCGGACGGAGGAATTTGAGGTGCTGGGGCACGGGTTCAGTTACGAGCTGCGCGAGGTGACGCGTTGCCTGCAGGCCGGGCTGACCAAGAGCCCGTTCATGACTCCTGAGGAGTCTGTTGGGACCATGGAACTGTTGGATGAGGCTCGTCGACAGATGGGTCTCCGGTATCCCAGCGATCTTCAGACTCCCACCGCAGCAGGTCCCCTGGCTGGCACTCCAGCACCTCACACAGCGCTTCGAGCGTAGTAAAACGCACCGCCTTCGCACGGCCGTTCTTTAGCACGGCCAAGTTGGCCGGGGTGATGCCTACCTTCTCGGCGAGCACTCCTACGGGCATTTTGCGCTTGGCGAGCATGACGTCAATGTCCACGATGATCGGCATCAGATCACCTCGTCCAGCTCGGACCGGAGATGCTCCGCTTCTGCGTCCCGGGCTACGGCTTGGGCGAGGAGGGTTCGCATCACCAGCACAACCAGGGCCACTCCCCCGATCAACAACGCCGCCCCACAGATCAGCAGCACGACGCCAGGGGCAATCTCACCTGGCGCCAGGATCACTGCGATGCCAAACATCAGTACCGACGCGATTGCGATGGCTCCAAAAATGACGTCCACAAATCGGAAGGCCCTGTGGGAGAACACCGTCCCGCGGCGCACCATGGTCAGCAAACGCCACACGCAGACCGCCACCACCTGGACGCACAGAATACCCAGGACCACGATGGCGAGCAGCGCAATGCGGGGACCATCCGGTGCGCCGGCCTCAACAAGGTCCGTTGAGAGCAGCGGGACCATCCGTACTTGCACGAACAATGAACCCGCCAGCACTAACGCGATGACTACCCGCAACGCGAGGATTGTCAGCTTTCCCATGAGTCTCCTTTATCGACCAGCAACCTGATTCTATCGATATTCGATACTTAAGCAACTCTTCGAGAGTATTGTGGATAGTCAGCTTGCTTACTAAAGTTTCATTACTTAGGCTGGAACAGGTCAGACAAACAACTCTCACAGCGGCGGTCCACGCCCAAAAAGCACCCCGCTGCGCAACGAGGAGGAACAATGTCAGAACACAACATCGCAGGCAAGAAGGTCGCATTCCTGTTGACGGACGGCGTGGAGCAGGTGGAACTCACCAGCCCATGGCAGGCCGTCAAGGACGCGGGCGGCGAGCCAACGCTCGTGGCCCCATCCAAGGGAAAGCTCCAAGGCTTCAATGGCGTGGAGAAGGGTGACACCTTCGACGTCGATCTTGCCGTGGCCGACGCAAACGCCTCCGATTTCGACGCGCTGGTTCTCCCGGGCGGCGTCGTCAACGCGGATAACCTCCGAGTGGACAAGGACGCCCAAAACTTCACGCGCGCGTTCTTCGAACAGCACAAGCCGGTTGCATCGATCTGCCACGGCCCGTGGATTTTCATCGACGCCGGCGTCATCAAGGGCCGCAACGTCACCTCGTTCCACACGCTCCAGTCGGACCTGAAGAATGCAGGCGCCAACTGGACTGATGAGGAAGTGGTGTGCGACCAAGGCCTAGTCACCAGCCGCAACCCGGACGACCTGCCGGCCTTCAACAACAAGCTCGTGGAGGAAATCTCCGAGGGCCAGCACGCAGGCCAGACCGCTTAGCGGTCACTGACCCACCTACGGCAAGTGCCGCCGTCGTACTTTTACAAGAAGTACGACGGCGGCACTTGGCGTTTCGTGACTTGAAGGCTTGGTAGCGAGACTAGCCACGCACGGTGACGGAGAACTTCCACACGACTTTCCCGGTGTCGGTCATGGTGAAGCACTGGCTTGCGCGGGTCCAGGAGGAGTTCATGGTGAAGCGCTTCGTGTTGCACGAGGACTGTGAGCTGAAGTCTGTCGGGTACAGGTAGGATGACGAGCCAAATTAAGGACTTCATCGAATACGCCAAGTACACAGACGCGGACAAGCCGACAGGCAAGCTAATCATCTACAAACGGGGAGACGCGATCATACCGCTCGATCCAAAAAACCCGGTTACTCTAAAGATCTCAACGACGCCATCGTCGCTGGAGATGTCGAATTCAGGGACCTTCCCTACTCCCTAGACGGGACGACTGGACCTGGTATAGAGCGATCCTGCCCAAGGGAGAAAGAATAGATGTCTTACGACTTGACTGTTTACTGTCCCGGCTCGCCTACCCTTGACCAAGTGTTGCTGCTGGTAGGCAATACCCGGGGGCTACATGCCGATCCGAGCGTTTCGAAGGACGACGGCGTGGTCATCCTGCGCGGTATGAAGCGGGGGTACAGCTTCACCGTGGACGGAAAGTTCTCCGTCGAGGCCGAAGACCTCCCGGAGGAGATCACCGCGGTCCTACCTGAGGCCACGACAATGTTCCGGGTCCTGGTCGAAGGAACCCAGGAGGCTGAGATCCCGCACGGTGTCCGTTTCGCCCGAAAACTGGCCAAAGCCTGCCATGGCGTGGTCCTCGACGAGCAAACCGCGGAAATCTGGCCCCAACCCCGGACAGTAAAAGCACCAGCAAGAACGGAGCCGAAGCCGGAGCGACGAGACGTTTGGATCAAATGGCTGATCCTCGAAGAGGATCTCCCGACAGACTTCCTGCAGGGCTATCTCCGGATCGCCAGGGAGGTACTTCCCGAAGGTGTCCCGGTGCGTTTTGGCAAGTACGAACCCCTTCAGTTCCGGTTCGATTCCAGCGGTGAAGAAGGTTTCATCGATGAGTTTTACAACGACGATTCCAATGGCTGGGACATCTACTACAAGAACCCGCCACCGGTCAGGTACGGAAACATTGAGGCCCCGCAGCTCTCCGCAGGTAACCCGTTCACCCGAATTACCCTGGTCGTGGACGGTCATGCTCTCGCCGATAGTGCGCTCAGGAGCGCACTTCGCCGGTTCTTCCTTGCCGTGGCGACCGAGCTCGGCGCGGTTTATGCTTCGGCCGAAGTTGAACGCTACCAAGACATGGGCCGCGTGCCCATCTTCAACATGCGCCCTCCACAGTGGGTGGGTTTCCAGCCCTACCCGCTCTGGTGGGTTTGGGCCGGACCCCGGCTCGCACTCGACATTGGTCGTTTTCTCGGTCCAAGCGCCGAAGAACACAACGGGGGGCTGTTCCGCGCCTTCAGCGACGAACCACTGGACCGCGACGCCCTCACGGACGTTGTCGGTCCCGAAAACCTACCGTGGATCCCTGCCGAATACTCCGCAACCTACACAGACGGCCAAATGGCACCCCTCGCCGTCGCGTCCGTGATCCCCGAAATACTCCGCAACCGCGAACCCCTCGACCTTCCCCCAG
The DNA here is from genome assembly GCF_006964045.1 of Arthrobacter sp. TS-15. NCBI lineage: Bacteria > Bacillati > Actinomycetota > Actinomycetes > Micrococcales > Micrococcaceae > Arthrobacter > Arthrobacter sp. TS-15. Next base: position 72,496 of record NZ_SDXQ01000008.1, read on the forward strand.
GCATCTACAACCCACCGAGGAAACCCTAAATACGGCTGCCGGCCACCACCATCCGCCCAGCGCTGCTTGCGAGCGGCGGTTCGTGCAACTGTGCGTGGGTATCCCACTTCCTTGGAACTGGGACACCATTTCATTCAGGTTCCAAGTCGGCATGGTTGCCGGGGGCACCGTTCCCTGCTAGGTTTCCCTAATCGTTGGGCGAAACAATGGGTAATCGGCGTCGTCGCGTTCTAGGCACTTTAATTCTCTGTGTCGGAATGCTATATATTCCTGCTTGCGCGCAACCAGTTGAACCAGCTTGTGAAGCGCCTACGCCGACCCCTTCCGCTTACTCTCAGTCAGCTGTCGACGTGCCCGCTCTATCGACTGCTTCGCCGAGCCCTTCACCTCCTGACACGTGCAGGGACCACACAATAGTAATTAGATAGAAACCACTTCCAGCCGGACACGAGCCGGGTCAGTTCGATAACTGCCCCAGCTCTGCCTGGCAGAGGTTCGCAACGGTGCCGAGATCACTAACGGAGGACTAAACATTGTTCCCAGATAGCTCTACTCCCTTAGATCCCATCCTCTCGGCCGAAGATTGTTTTCTCGTGATGTCCGACTTTGTATGGGCGTACGCACGTCGTGGGGCTGGCGACGACCTGATATCTCTGCTGGGAGACACTGGCTTGAGGAGCGACGGACGCCCGTTCGACTCCGCCGCTTGGGAGGACTGGGTGGAAAGTATCGAATGGATCAAATCCGGACGCTTCCCTCGAACCCGCGAATCATCGTCACCAGCAGAGTCCCCTCAAAGAGCGGGAGCGCTGACGTTGACATCGCGGGAGGGCTTCCTGGCCACGACAGACTTCTTGTGGGAATACGCAAATCGTGCAGGTGATCACTTGCTTGCGCTGCTCGATGACATCGCCCTAGCGGATGACGGACAGCCAGCAGATCGTAAAATTCGACGGGACTGGCTTGCCAGCGTCGAGTGGATCAGGGCAGGCAACCCAACAAGAAACCGGTTCTAGACAGAGCACAAACTGTGCCTATCTAACTCAGAGATAGCTTGGACGTGGGCAGATGCCAAGATAACAGTGTCACCTAGGACGTGGCCATGCAGATTTTGACGGAGTACGCCTCAGCTCCAGTTGGTCCGTACGGGTCGAGGGTGGAGCTGTTTGCGTGGATCCGTCGGGGTGCCCGGTCCATAGTTGAAACGCAAAATAACATTCAGTGGAGGACCAGGAGACAAACTTTTAGGTCGGCAGTCCCTCGGACCGGAAACCGCATCAGAATGTTGCTTGGGCGGTGGAGCCGTTCTATATAGCGGCTGACGAGATGCGTATTTCTGACTCGGACGGCTGTCCCACTTCCTTGGAACTGGGACAGTGCTGGCGGGACACTCCCCCTTTGTTGATGTTTGTCGCTTGGCGGCATTCCTGCTGTCGCATGATGTGGCGCAGGCACCCATAGGGGACACTCTCTTGCGGGCGAGTCGTGTCGACGGCGTTGGGCACCCGAGCAGACGCCTTCGAAACTGACGAAATCCCCATTCAGGTGTCCACGTAACATTTTCGTCCCGTATGTTGTCCCAAAACACCAGCCGCAAGCAGCCGTAACAAAGACGACTTTCGGGACAGTTGCCTTTGGGCTCAGAAGCCCGCTTCCAGGTGTCGGTAGACGGTGGCTTGGCTGCCGCGAGGATCTTTCAATTTTCGGCGACTTGAGCCCGTGGCCCTTCAATTCATGCGCCTTCCTAAGTAGCACCGGCGCTGGCGGCAGTCCCGCCGTCGTAATGTTGCGCAGGTCACACTCGGCGCATACGCTGGGGGACGCTGCAGCGTGGCAGCAAAGATGAAAGGCAGTACATTGGCCAGCGACAAGCTCTCCGTAGTTGTTCGCGTCGACGTTGACGGCGAACAGATCCAGATCGCAGCGACCGGTCGAGTGACCACCTCCAGCCTCCAAGGGCTCTACCCGGTGGTTCAGCGCACCAAGGGTTTGGGTGGAGGACTCGGCGTTGAGATGGACCTTTCCCAAGCGACCATTGACCCGGACGCACTGGATCAGCTGCAGGGCTACGCAGCACTCCATGCCGTTCCGCTTCGCTTCGCGGCAGACTTCAGCAACGTGACTGCACTTCCCTCCTGGGGCCTCCAGACCGCCAGCCGCGCCGCCTAAAACAAAGCACCCTTCGTCCCAACAGGAGATCCACATGCGCAAAGTCACCGCTGGCCTTTTCCACTCAGTGGACGGCGTAGTTCAGGACCCCTTCAAGTTCCAGTTCGACAGCTTCGACGACGAACTCGGTACGGGACTCACCAAGATGATCAACACCGTGGACACCGTGGTGTTGGGCCGTGTCAGCTACCAGGAATGGGCCGGATATTGGCCGAACGCGCAGCAAGACGACGACTTTGCAGCCTTCATCAACCCGATCGAGAAGTTCGTTGCATCCCGAACCCTCACCGAGCCCCTTGAATGGGAGAACTCGCACCTGATCGAGGGTGATGTTGTGCAGTTCGTCACCGAGCTGAAGTCGCGGGACGGCGGCGAAATCGCGGTCTGCGGCAGCATTTCCCTGGTCCGCCAGCTGCTATTTGCAGGCATCCTGGACGAACTCACCCTGATGACGCACCCGGTGGTGGCCGGCAGCGGGCGACGACTTTTTGAAGACGGCGATCCCCTGCACCGGCTCGTGCTGGAGAACCAGTACGCCACCAGCAAGGGCAACGTGGTCAGCACGTACAGTCTGCGCAAAGACTGAAAGCACGACGGCGCCACCCGCCTGCCGCCGTCGGGCCGCCTCAGCGGTCACCCCAGCAGCAACGACGCGCCAAGTTCGCTCCTGAAGTAGAGCACGCTGCGGCCGTAACGGGTTGAGGTCACCAGTCCGGCGTCCCGGAGCACCCTAAGATGCTGATTTACGGCAGACGTTGTGACGCCAAAGCGTAGGCCCAGCTCGGTGGACGAGGCCGGGGCAGCAAGGGCCGTGATCAGACTGGTCCGAACCTCACCCAACACGGCCACTATGGCGGCCGGATTCGTGACCCGCTCCGCCTCCCACATGGCACCTTGGCCCCGAGCCGGGTACATCAGCAGCGGTGGATCGCCATGGTTCACGGGAGCAGAAGCCCTGCGGGTGAACATGGTGGGAACCAAGGTCAACCCCAGGCCGTCCGTTTTCTCGGTCCTCGACGCCGGGTTCTTCAACCGCACGGAAATCACGCGGCCATCGAATTCCACAGCGTAGGACAAGTCGTTCAGCATAGTAAACAACCCACCCTGCGCAATCTGCCGGCCGCGGTAGACGATGTCCGCTTCCAGGATGGTGCGCATGCGCAGCCAGTGCGGCGCGAAGCAGTCGTCCCAAAACTCCCGGAGGATTCGGACCATTCGCCGGATAGCTGGAGCAACAGGGCCGGAAAAGATGGACGGAACTGCGCCGTGCACCCGGATCAGGTCCCCATGAAATTGGGTGGCCGAAATCTGCTCCAATGCCGCAAATTCGTCGTCGATCCGCGTAAGTGGGGACTCGGGCCGCGGGTTCAGGAAGTCCGGTGTCCACAATCGGTCATCCACCAAGGCCAGCAATCCATCCAAGTCCAAGCGTGAGCGGGCCTCTTCTGTCCTGCGCAGCCAAGGCAGCTGAAGTGGATAATGGCTCGGGTCGCGGATAGCCCTCAGGGAAAGTCCCAGCTCACATAGAGGCGAGATGCCAAAGCGCACGCCGCCCAGATCTGCGTCTGACAACTCGTACTTCAACATGAAGCACTACGCTACATCAATTCCAGCCACTACCAGGGGGTGGCAGAACTACAGGTGTGACTAATTCCCCCGCAGACACCGCATCGGCTCAACAGCACGGCCTCCGCGTCGCACTCTCAGATCCCACCCTCAAGATCCTTGCTTCTGCCATCCTCGTAGCCACAGTGGGCCGCGGTATCTTCCTCACGTTGACAGTGCTGTACTTCAGCCGCTTCGTGGGATTGAGCGCCGTAGAAATCGCGATGATTCTCACTGCGTCCAGCGGGGTCGGCGTTGCCACGTCGTATATCGGCGGTCGACTCGCAGACCATTTTTCAGCCCGTCGACTCCTGGTGGGCATGGTCGCCATCGAAGGTCTCGCGATCGCAAGCTATACATTCGCCGGGAACTTCAGCACCGCCGTCGTGATTGCCTGCATCGCAGTGGGAGTAAACCGGGGCGCGAATGCCACGCGTTCCGCGATCATCGCCCGGGCGTTCGACGGCCCAAACCGCGTGAATGCGCGCGCAGTCCTCCGCACCATCACCAACCTCGGCATTGCTGTTGGAGGCATGATTGCCGGACTCGCACTGTTGGCCGGAACCGCCGACGCATTTCGGGGAATGATGGTGTGCGCCGGCGTGGTCTACATCCTGAGCGCGCTGTACTTGCGCCGCCTCCCCAAGCGTGTAGACGCTCCGCGCCGCGATCCCGCCACCCCTGCACCGAAGCGCGGAATCTCCCCCTTCAGGGACCGTCGCTACGTACTGCTGACCGTGCTGTCCGGTATTTTCGGCATGCAATTCGGGCTCGCCGAGATGGGCGTTCCTTTGTGGATTTCACAGGAGACCAGCGCCCCAGAGGTCCTGATATCGGTCATCCTTGTCATCAACACCTTGTGTGTCGTCCTGCTGCAAGTGCCGCTCTCCCGGGGCACCGACCACCCTCGCCGTGCAGGAAAGATCGTGCTGACTGGTGGGGTCCTCATGGCTCTGGCCTGCGTGCTCTACGCCTCGGCGGGCGGGGCACCGGTCATCGCCGCCATCGCCCTGCTGTGCGGCGCTGCCCTCCTGCATGCGTTCGCGGAAATCCTCTCGCAAGCGGGAGCCTGGGGACTCAGCTTCGAGCTCGCCAATCCACTCCAAGCCGGCGCTTACCAAGGGATGTTCGGTATGGGATCGGCGCTGGGCGCCATGCTCGCACCGCTGGTGGTGACCGCCACCGTCGTCGAACATGGTGCGCTGGGCTGGGCCATCCTGGGTGCCGTCTTCCTTGCGGCGGCGGCAGGAACATGGCTGATAGCCCGGAAGGCATCAACGACGGCGGAAGTCGCCTAAGCAGCCAGGCGCAGATGGCTGTCTCCCGCAGGGAATGATCCCTGAAGAAACAGCCATTTGCCTGGGCCAACCGTCAGTGGCTACCCGTCACCTCCTGCCAGGGAAGCCTGTGGCCGTTGCAGAGGAGACTGGGAGATTCTCCACGGGCGGCCAGCTCAGCTTTAAGCCCCTGCCTGACCGCTTGACCGTAGGACTGCACCCTTCCACCCTCAGGGTAGGCAGCATCGGGATCATCGTTCAGGCCGGAATATGAGCAGATTGAATTGGAGTTCTCAGGGCCCTTTTCCACTTGGCCGGCGGCGAATGCCGGAGTGGCGGACAACGCGGTCAGGGCACCGACACAGAGTGCGGCGGAAAGAATTTTGATGCGCATTGCTATACCTCGCTTCGTTTGACGTGGCGTGCGCTCCCCAGCCAGCCCGACGCAGGTTGGATTAAGATAGCGCAGCTCCGAACCGAAGTTAAGACCCGCACTGTAGTTATCTCAGGCAGGAAGATCCGGAGCTATTCAAGGAGAAACCGCTGCAGAAAGCTCCGCAGCCGCGACGCTCTAGGCTGCCTACTCCATGGGTCCGGAACGGAGGCTCCGTCCACGGCCGAGCAATCCGGGCAAGGCCCATCAGGGAACTCACCCATTTGTTTCCAGATCCGCCCTTCCAGGCAGTGGTGGTTCCGGCATTCCTCGTGCTCCATGGATCATCCCCCAACGCAACAACTCTGGCGTTTAGTCTGTGGCGACCTGGGATGATTTATGGCGCGGAAGTGGGGCAGGAAGCACAGCGCATATCAGCGGGAGCTCTTGTAACGCATCTGATGGATCGCCGGACGGGGGCCGCTCGCGTAGGGGCGTGTGGCCGGCCCGGGGGGTCTAAGTCAGAACCGGCCACACTGTCCGCTTGAGCGAGCGGACGTACACACGGCCGGCCAGCCAACAGATGGGGCCCTGCTCGTGCGCCGTGACCGGCCGACAAAAGGGTCTCGTCTTCTCGTCAGCCGTGGCTGCGGTTCCGCATTCCAGATGCGCCCTGCAGCCTGTCACTACTTAGTAGTGAAGCCACTAGGCGGAACATGACATGGTTCAGCGCGCTTTTTGTTTGCCGAGCCAAAAGGGCTATTTCTTCCCGGCCTTAAGATCCGCGATCATCTTGGCAATCCGTCGTGCGCGGGTCTCCGCGGTCTTGGCATCCCCAATCGGTTCCACGTAACGCCGCTGCGCGCTGTAGTTGAGCGTTCCGTAGAAGGCCTTCGCCTCCGGCTCGGCGTCCAGAGCAGCTGTAAGATCATCCGGCACCTCCACAACGCGCGGCTGGGTGTCCACCTCCAGGCCCACCTCGACGGTGTCCCCTGCCGCGGCGCCGATCAGCTCCCGGTTGGCCGAGCTAACGCCCACCATGTACTTCCCGCCCATCACCGCGATGCTGCTGCGGTAGCTCTGACCGTTGATGGTCACCACCACCGGCGGCCGTTTGCCTGCGCCGAGCCCCTCAACGATCTGTTCGGGAACTTCAATGCCCGCCTTGTTGCCTTCGCCCACAATGGTGGTTGTGAATTTCATGTCCCAAGTATGCCGCCGGTCAGTGGTGGACGCACCCCATCAGCAGGACTAGGTTCAACGTACGCCCCACGTTAACCAAGGAGAGAGAACATGGACGAGCAGGACCTTTTGGAACGAATTCAGTCTCTTGTGGAGGAAGAGCACCGCCTCCGCGACGCTGCCGGGTCAGACGACGACGGCGGCGACAGCACGGCGCGCCTGGCTCACCTGGAAGCCCAGCTCGATCAGTGCTGGGATTTGCTCCGCCAGCGCAGGGCGAAGCGGGATGCCGGGGAGAACCCGGACAGCGCTGAACCGCGCCCCATCAGCGAAGTTGAGGGCTACCGGCAGTAACTACGCTCCTTCAAGCACCTGACTGGTGGCCCACGCGAGGTATTTGGCGGCGTTAGCAACGGCGTCGGCGACGTCCGGGACGCCATCCTTGCGCTGCGCAACGTCCAGCAACTGGGCCGCGGCAACAATGCCGTGTTTTGCCAGGTCTTCCGGCGTGACTGTGATGCGTCCAGCCACCGCGATCACCGGGATGCCATGCACGCTCGCGGCGTCAGCCAGCGCGATGGGTGCCTTGCCGGTGAGCGACTGCTCGTCCATGGAACCTTCACCGGTGATCACCAGATCGGCCTCGCCCAAGTGCTTCGCCAGGCCGGTCAGCCCGGCCACCAGCGCAAACCCGCCTTCCAGCGCGGAGTCACTGAAAGCCAGGAACGACGCCGGGAACCCGCCCGCTGCCCCAGCTCCCGGAACGTTGACATCGCGGCCCGTGGCCTCCCGAAGGAGCGACGCCCAATTGCGGAGACCGGCGTCGAGTTTTTCCACGGCGTCCTCATCCGCACCCTTCTGGGGGCCGAAAACGTGCGCGGCACCTTCCGGCCCGTACAGCGGGTTTTGAACGTCGACGGCGATCCTGAACTTCACGGCGGACAGCCGGGGATCCAGCTCGGAGACATCCAAGGCAACGACGTCGGCAAGGGAACCTCCGCCGAGGGGCACTACATTGCCGGCCGCATCAAGGGGTTTGAGTCCCAAGGCACGCAAGGCGCCGCTACCGGCGTCGGACATCGCTGAGCCGCCCAAGCCGAGCACGATCTCGGTAGCGCCGGCGTCGAGGGCCGCCGCTACGAGTTGGCCGCAGCCGTAGCTATGGGCGCGCAGCGAATTCTCAGGTGTCGGCTCCATGTGGGCCAGACCGGACGCCATGGCTGTCTCAATGACTGCGCTTGCCCCACCGAAAGCATCCTTGCGGATGGCCCACGAGGCTCCGACAGGCTTGAGGATAGGGCCCACAACCGCGTTGTTCCGTTCCTCGTAGCCCGCAGCGATCGCGGCGTCGAGGGTACCTTCGCCGCCGTCGGCAACGGGAAACTGAGTGGTCACGGCATCCGGGTAAACGCGCAGGGCACCTTCGGCCATGGCTGACGCGGCTTCGGCGGCGGTCAGTGATCCCTTGAACTTGTCCGGGGCGATGAGGATACGCATGGGTCCTATCTTGCCAGCTTGCCCCGGAAAGCGCTTGCCCGCAGCGTAACGTTGGCTCTCAAAGGCTGAACGTAGGGGTGGATCCGGCCGGGGCTTCGGGCGTCGCACCCGTTGCCGCCAAATGCCCCCGTAACCTCTGGTGCGATCCGCGCGAAAGGGTGCGGAGCCTACGCCGCAGCCCCACAGAACTATCCGTTGATCACCCGCACGGGAGCCCCATCAAGCCACCCCTTAACATCTTCGAAAGCCCCGCCATAGAACTGCCGGTAGCTCTCGTGCGTCACGTAGCCGACATGCGGCGAAAGCGCTGTCCTCGAGGAATGCAGCAGCGCGTGCCCGGAGGGAAGAGGTTCCTCGTCGAACACATCCAGCGCAGCGCCGCGGATCCACCCCTCTTCAAGGGCCTGGATGAGCGCCGCTTCGTCCACCAGGGGGCCACGTGCGGTGTTGACCAGCACGCCCTCGGGGCCCAGTAGACGCAACTCTTTCGAACCCACAATCCCCTCCGTCCGCTCAGACAACCGGAGGTGCAGCGTCACGACGTCGGACTCACGGAACAACTCCTCCTTGCTGACCTTCCGGGCGCCCGCATCAGCGGCGACCTCGGCTGTAAGGTTTTGGCTCCAGGCGAGGACGTCCATACCGAATGCTTTCGCGTAGCCGGCCATGCGTTTGCCGATCTTGCCCAGGCCAACAATTCCCAGCGTCTTGCCTTCGAGTTCGAACCCCACGCCGGTCTGCCAGGTACCGGCCCGCAGCGAGTTCTCCTCCACCGTCAGATTCCGGGCAAACGCCATCAACAAGGCCCATGTCAGTTCCGGCGCCGCAGCCGGAGAGCCCGCCGTTCCGCACACCACGATCCCGCGTTCGGCCGCGGCCTCAAGATCGATCGCTGCATTCGCCATGCCGGTGGTCACCAGCAGCTTCAGGTTCGGCAGCGCCTCAAGGACGTCCGGTGGGAAACGGGTGCGTTCGCGCATCGCCACAATGATGTCGAATGGTGCCAAAGCGGCCACTGCTTGCTCTTGCGATACGAAAGGCGCGCTGAAGACGCTCACTTTCACGCCGTCGTCGAGCAGTGAATCCCACGGGGCGTAATCGCCGGAGACCTGCTGGTAATCATCCAGGATGGCTAAACGGAATCGGGTCACGCTCCTTATCCTTGCGCGGCGGCCGATGGTACTCAACCCCCTGCGCCGAGTTTTAGACCCATTGGCCCCGGCGCACCAGGACTTCCTTCAGGAGATCCAGCCGGTCGGACACAATACCGTCCACACCCAGGTCCAGCAGACGCTCCATCTCCGCCGGATCGTTGACGGTCCACACATGAACTTGCCTACCGAGTCGGTGTGCGCGACGGATAAACCCCGGCGTCACCACGGGCAAGCGTCCGTAGCGGACAGGAACCTGGAAGACGTCGACGCCGGAGAGCAGCTTGCGTGCCAAAGGAACCGGAAGCACGGGCCCAAGAAGTACGAAGATCGCGGTGAGGGAGCTGCCCGCAGAAGAGGCAACTCGCCGTGAAAGCCTGGCAAGAACTGCGCGGCGCCGCCTGTCCGAGAAGCTGGTGACCAAAACCCGGTCATGGACGCCATGCTTCTCGATCGCAGCGGCCAAAGGACCCACGGAGTTCCAGTCCTTGACGTCCAGGTTCAGCCGGGCATGGGGCAATGACGTGACCAGCTCATCAAAAGTTGGCACCGGCTCCACCCCGCCAATACGCGCCGCAGCCACCGCAGCAGCGGTCAACTCCGAAACCTTGCCCCCGGAATCGGTCACGCGGTCCAAAGAGGAGTCATGGAACACCAGCAGTACGCCGTCGGATGTCGTGTGGACATCCGTTTCCAGATGAACAGTTCCGAGTTTCATTGCAGCGTGGAAAGCGGCCATGGAATTCTCCAGGCCATCCAAGGAGAAACCCCGGTGGGCGAAGGCCAAAGGGCCCACCGAACCGTCCTTGCGGAGGAAATAGGGCAGCGTCACTCCCGTAGCGTAGCCCATCGCTAAGGGGCGCTTAGCTCTCCTGCGGGAGGGTCTCCGTCGTTTGCGGAACGATCGCCACGCCGTCGCTGACGTGCACCAGCGTCCGGCCGCGACCGTCGTCGAGCTCCACCCACACCGCGGTGGCATCGCCGGTGACGGCGTCCACAACGCCTGCGGACTCGAAACCAGGAGTCAGCGTGACATTGACGCGGTCGCCCTGACGAAGCGAACGCCAATGATGATCCGGTTCGATGCGCCGCAAAGGCGCGGTGTTGACATTGTTGATCCGACGCTTAGCCATGGTTCCCCCTTCAAATACCCTGAAAATAGGACTGGTAGACACGATGCGAACGGGTCTTGGCTGGAAGCCTACGGAGGCAAGTTGAACGCAGGTTGTATGGAAGCTGGGAACAAGGTGACACTGCAGGACTGACAAACTAGGGGCATGACTGTGTTGATTGCCGGCTGCGGCGACCTGGGAACTGAAGTTGGCCTGCGTATGGCGGCTGCAGGCCATGAAGTAGTGGGCTTGCGCCGTTCCCCCCAAAAGCTGCCCGGAGAGATCCGCGGTGTCTTTGCGGACCTCTCGGTTGCCGTGCCGGAACTGCCCGAAGACGTGGACATTGTGGTGGTGGCCATCGCCGCCGACACTTCCACCGAAGAGGCCTACCGGGCGGCGTACCTGAACGGCGTGAAGAACGTGCTGGACGCGCTGGAACGGCAGTCCATCCAGCCACAGCGGATCCTGTTCGTCTCCTCCACGGCTGTGTACAAGGATTCCGGCGGCGCTGTGGTGGACGAGTCCACTCCCACGGAGCCCACGCGGTTCAGCGGGAAAATTCTGGTGGAGGCTGAGGACCTGTTGTTTTCCCGGACGCGCGGCACGGCCACGCTGCCCATCTCCCTGCGATTGGGCGGAATCTACGGGCCGGGACGCACTCGGCTGATCGACCAGGTCCGCAGCGGCAAGGCTGTCATCCCGGCCCTGCCCCGCCACACCAATCGCGTCCACCGGGACGACGCCGCGGCCATGATCGTCCACCTCACAACCATGGAAGCCTCTCCGGACTCCGTCTACGTAGGCGTTGATGATCACGCGGCGGAAATGGGCGACGTCATGCGCTTCCTCGCCTCAGAGATGGGGTGCCCGGAACCCACGACGGCGGCACCTGACAGCGCGTCCGACGCCGGCCCCGGCGACAAGCGCTGTTCAAATGCCCGCCTGCGGGCGACGGGCTTCGACTTCACCTTCCCCACCTACAAAGAGGGCTACCGCGCTTTGCTCGCCGGTGAGGGTGTGCGGCACCCGTAATTTGTGAGGTTAGCTGGTCAAGCGACGCCGCGCCCGTCTGGTCGGCTTTATTGTCCGGGCAGCGGCAACAAAAGGCCGCAGAACCTCCCTGAGTTCCTTGGCGTGGGGACCGTTGAGGTCAATTTCATAGGCAGTGCCGTCAACGGAAAAGGACACTGTCTCCTCCGCGTACGTGCCGTCCAGGTCATCATGCAGAGTAACGATTCTTCGCGTAGCCACGCTGGAACCCTACGTCTTAGTGGCGTGCGGCATGCCGTCGCTGGTTCGCATGTCCCATGCCTCGCTCAGCCCTAAGGCTCACCGGTGCAGCAGCTAACTGACCCGCTGCTCCGTGAGCTTTGCCTCGAGAACCTGGGCCACGCCGTCGTCGTCGAAGTGCGGCGCCTGCTGCCCGGCGGCGAGGATGGCTTCCGGGTGTCCGCTGGCCATCGCATAACCGTGACCGGCCCAGCGAAGCATCTCAATGTCGTTGGGCATGTCCCCGAACGCCACCACATCAGCGGCTTCGATCCCCAGCGACTCGGCGTACTGGGCGAGTGTGACGGCCTTGTTGATGCCGGGAACAGACATCTCCAGCATCGCGGTCCGAGGCGCTGAGTGCGTCGTGCTCACCAAGTGCGCGACGGCCGGCTGCACTTCGGCGAGGAACTCATCCGGCGTCCCCTTGCGGGTGATCGCCAGGAACTTCACGACGGCGTCCTCCGCCGTGAGCGTCTCGGCCAGCGGTTTGGGGGTGAACTCCGCAAGCAACTCGCTGGTTTCGTTCTCAATGAAGCCCGGCTCCAGCTGGAAACCCGTGAGGGTCTCAACAGCGAACAGCGCGTCAGGCCGGATGTCCTTGATGATGCGGCGGGCTTCAAGAACGGCGTTGGCATCAAGGGCGCATGAAGAGAGAGCCTGCTCGGATTCGAGATCCCACACCACCGCACCGTTGGAACAAATCACGATCCCACTGTGACCCAGCTGCTCCTGAAGCGGGTACAACCAGCGCGGCGGGCGACCCGTGACAAAGACGAGCTCCACCCCTGCGTCGCGGCACGCCTGAAATGCCTTGATGGTCCGGTCACTGATTTTGCCGTCGTGACCGAGGATTGTGCCGTCAATATCGCTTGCTACGAGCCGCATCATGCCAGTCTACGTGGGCGCACCGGCCCACAAGGTCGCGCGGTTCAGGGAGCGCAGCATAGTGTGAAGTCATGAGTGAGAAGACCAGCGAAGTCGAAGAACACAGCACCCGCGGAGCTTACGTCACTGGCGGCGAGTTCACCCGGGACACCAACTACATCGAGGACAGGATCACCCGTGACGGCGCGGCCGGACCCAACGGTGAGCCTGGCTGGCCCGTGGAGCCTGGCCGCTACCGCCTGATCGCAGCGCGGGCTTGTCCGTGGGCCAACCGCGCCGTGATCGTGCGCCGGCTTCTTGGTTTGGAGGATGTGATCAGCCTCGGCCAGCCTGGCCCCACGCACGACGCACGATCCTGGACCTTCGACCTGGACCCCGACGGCAAGGACCCGGTGCTGGGAATCGAGCGACTCCAGGAAGCGTTCTTCCGCCGCTTCCCGGACTACCCCCGCGGCATCACCGTCCCTGCCATGGTGGATATCCCCAGTGGAGCAGTGGTCACCAATAACTTCCCCCAAATCACGCTGGACTTCTCCTCCGAGTGGACAGAATTCCACCGTCCGGGAGCACCACAGCTATACCCGGAGCACCTGCGCGAGGAAATCGACCAGGTCAACAAGCGCGTCTTCACCGAGGTCAACAACGGCGTTTACCGGTGCGGATTCGCCGGATCCCAGGAAGCATATGAGGCCGCCTACACCCGGCTCTGGACTGCCTTGGACTGGCTGGAGGAGCGGCTGAGCGGTCAACGGTATCTCGTGGGTGATTCGATCACCGAGGCTGACGTCCGTCTCTTCACCACCTTGGCCCGTTTCGACGCCGTCTACCACGGCCACTTCAAGTGCAACCGCAACAAGCTCAGCGAAATGCCGGCGCTGTGGGCGTATGCAAGGGATCTGTTCCAGACACCGGGCTTCGGGGACACCATTGATTTCGTGCAGATCAAGCAGCACTACTACATGGTGCACGAGGATATTAACCCCACCAAGATCGTCCCTGCCGGTCCTGACCTATCTGGCTGGCTCACCGATCACGGACGGGAATCCCTCGGCGGCCGCCCATTCGGCGACGGCACTCCTCCGGGACCCGTGAAGGCTGGCGAAGAAGTGGCTGAAGGGCACGGGGCCGGCTGAGCGCTTGCTCTCAGCTTAGGCCACTCCGTGGTTGAGCTCGGCCCGTGTGGGCGGGTTCGCGCCCGCACGCGACACCGTGACAGCGGCCGCACGAGTGGCGTGATCCATGATGGCGGTCAGTGTTTCCACCGGCATCGCCCGGAGATCGGACCGGTTCTGCGCGCCGTCCAAACCGTGGTCCACAATGGCGGACAACAGCCCCGCCATGAACGAATCGCCTGCGCCCACGGTGTCCACCACATTCACGGAGGGCGCGGAAATCTGGGTTTCCCCTGCCCGGGTGATGCCCCACGGACCACGTGAACCCCGCGTCACCACCACCAAAGCCGGTCCTTCTTCACCGCCCAAGGACAGCCAGCGGCGCGCGGATTCCACAGGATCAACGCCGGGATACAGCCATTCGAGGTCCTCGTCCGAGGCCTTCACGACGTCGGACAGCACCACAAAGCGCTCGGCTTGGGTTCGTGCATACTCAACATCCGTGATGATGCTGGGCCGGCAGTTGGGATCGAAGCTGATGGTGCTGCTCGGGTGGGCGTGCTCGACGGCGGCAATCACCTCCGCGGCGCCGGGCTCCAGGAAAGTGGCAATGGAGCCGGTGTGCAGCAGGGTGGAGCCTTGCAGCATGAGCGGCAACCGTCCGGCGAGCCCTGGAAGCTCCCAGGCGAGGTCGAAGGCGTAGGTGGCGGCGCCGTCGTCGTCGATCTGCGCGGTGGCAACGCTGGTTGGCTTCTCATCCGGCGGAAGCGGCACCATCACCGAGCTGGAACGGAGGTGCGCCGCAATGGAATCGCCGTACGCGTCGCGGCCGTAGCGCCCAATGAATTGCACCGGGTGATCCAGCCGCGCCAGACCAACCGCAACGTTCAGCGGGCTCCCACCCACATGGGCCTCGATTCCCGAGGAGCGTTGAACGACGTCCACCAAAGCTTCACCAATGACTGTCAGCATGGAGACCACTCTGCCAGAGGCGGCCCCCTACGGCCCACTAATTACGAGAGCAACCGCTGCACCAGTTCGCGGCATTTCTTATAGGCCACGGCCTTGGGGTCGATGAGGTCAAAATGGTCGCCAGGGACGCGCAGCAGCTGGGCCGCACTTCCGGCCGCCGTTGCCGCAGCCACATACGCTTCGGATTGGCTCGCGGGAACGTCCTCGTCATCCGTGGCATGCACGGCATAAACGGGGACGTTGATGGGCAGGGAACTCATGGGATCCGCGTATTTATGCCGTTTAGGGAATCTATGGGAATCGCCGCCCATGAGGTTGCAGACAGCGCCGTTGCTGAGGTTCAGCTTCTCCGCCGCCGCCAGGTTCAGGAGGCCCGACTGACTGACGACGCCGGTCAAGTGCACAGCGTTGTCCTCCGGTCCGCGCTGAAGTTGGCGGTCGGCGTCGGGCGTTCCAATGGAGGACAGCTTCTGCCGCCCGGCAGCCCAGACGGCCAAGTGGCCGCCAGCTGAGTGGCCTAGCGCCACTACTTTGCCGAGTTTCAGGTCATGGTCGCCGGCTATATGGGATAGATGGTCGATTCCGGCGAGGATGTCCTCGAAGGTATGAGGCCAACCACCGCCATTCCCGGCCCGCCGGTACTCAAGGTTCCAGGCGGTGATGCCATGCGCTGCGAGGTCGCGAGCAAGGGGTTCACCAAGCTCAGCGCCGTACTGTGAGCGCCAGTAGCCGCCATGGATCACAACGGCGATTCCACCGGCCACGCTGGAAGCGCCGCGATGGTTTCCGTTGGACGGTTCAGGTATGAAGAGTTCGCCCCATTGGCTGGGGTGTTCGCCGTAGCTGTACTTGTGCCGCAACATTGCGCCCTCCTTTGTACTGAGCCTATCCTGACGATTCGGTTGTTTGGCTAGAGGCACCCCGACGGCGGGTGGCTCGGTTCAGTGTCGGACCCGCCCCGTAAGCTGGGGGCATGGCAAGCAATTGGGACAGCCTGGATCAGGCCCAGCGCGACGCAGTGGATGCGAATGTGGCGCTCTATGAGCGTGTCCGCCCTGCACTGAAGCGGGTCACACGGGATGTGCTGCTCACTTTGAGGGACATGCTGAACGACGCCGAGGTCACCCCTTTGTTCGTCACGGGGCGGACCAAAACCGTTGAGTCGTTCCGCGAAAAGATTTCCCGAACGGATGAACCTTTGGAGCCCGGCGGGCCGCGCTTGCTGAAGTTCCCTGACCCGTTCCGCACGTTGAACGACATGGTGGGCATCCGCGTCATCACCAAACTACCGGCGGAGAACGCCGCCGTAGCCAATATCATCAAGCGGCAGCGCCAACTCTTTGATTGCCGCGGCGACCGTGAGAAGGACATCGGCTCCATCGAGTCCGGAACGTACGGCTACTCCAGCCGGCACCTCATCCTGCGGACCATCCAGAACGAGGCCGTGAAGGAGTACCAGCACGTCTTCAACCCGGACATGCCCGCCAACGGCAGCTACTTCTTCGAATGCCAGATCCGCACGGTGTTCGCACACGCTTGGAGCGAGATCGAGCACGACATTCGTTTCAAAGCCGAAGATCCGCGCGCTTGGACACCACATTTCGACCGCCAGTTCACGGCCACCGCGGCCATGTTGGAAACCGTGGAGAGCGCCTTCGCCGATCTTCACGAGCGCTATGAGGAAGTCCGCGGCTACTGGGATCTTGAGGGTGAGGGGGGCGCGCCACTGACACCCAACCGGGTTCGTGACGTCTGGCGTACACTCTTGCCGCACGTTGACCGTAAAGTTGATGACGACTGGGGATGGGCTGCCGAGCTGCTCGCCGCCCACGGACTCACCAAGACCGTGGAGCTTGCCGGACTGCTCAGCGCCAACCGGATCACCGAGGTCCGGAAGGCCCTGGACCACCGCTACTCCCCCGGCCCGGACCGCCTCCTGGATGATCTCCTGCTGTGGCAGTACGGAACCGAACACATTGATCTCACCGCTGAGGCGCCCGACGTCGTCCCGCACCCGCGGCGCGACAGCCTCTTGCGGCGTCTTAAGCAGATTGAGCGTTACCGCCAGACTGCTTTGTAAAGCCCGCACTGTAAGGACCCATGACTCCCGAGCAACTCATGTCACTGCGGGCGACTTTCCGTTCGCCCCGTCGCCTGCTGACGGAGTCCCTGGCGGGACTCGTGGTGGCCCTGGCGCTGATCCCCGAGGCCATCGCGTTCTCGGTGATTGCCGGCGTTGATCCCCGGATCGGGCTGTTCGCTTCCTTCACCATGGGCGTGGTCACTGCAATCGTGGGTGGGCGCCCCGCCATGATCTCCGCGGCCACCGGTGCCGTGGCCTTGGTGATCGCTCCGGTGATGAAAGAACATGGGCTCGACTACCTGATTGCCACCATCATCCTGGCCGGCGTCTTCCAGATCATCCTGGCCGTTCTGGGCGTCACTAAGCTGATGCGTTTCATCCCGCGGTCCGTGATGATCGGCTTCGTGAACGCGCTGGCGATCCTGGTGTTCATGTCCCAGATGCCCGAGCTCTTCAACGTGCCGTGGATGGTCTACCCCATTGTGGTTGTGGGCTTGGTGATTGTGTTCGGGCTGCCTCGCTTGACCTCGGCCATTCCCGCGCCACTGGTGGCCATTGTTCTCATTACGTTGGTGACAGTGGTGGGTGGCATCGATGTTCCCACCGTCAGCGATAAGGGCGAACTCCCGGACAGCCTGCCCGGGTTCTTCCTGCCCAACGTTCCGTTGAACCTGGAGACGTTCCAGATCATTGCACCCTTCGCCCTGTCCATGGCGTTGGTGGGCCTTCTGGAATCGTTGATGACTGCCAAGCTGGTGGACGACATCACGGACACCCGTTCCAACAAGACGAGGGTCTCGTGGGGTCAGGGTGCGGCCAACATCGTCACCGGATTCCTTGGCGGCCTGGGTGGCTGCGCGGTGATCGGTCAGACCATGATCAACGTCAAGGGCTCAGGGGCTCGAAGCCGGCTCTCGACGTTCCTGGCCGGCGTTTTCCTGTTGGTATTGGTGGTGGTCCTGGGCGATGTTGTGGGCATGATCCCCATGGCGGCGTTGGTGGCCGTGATGATCTTCGTTTCATTGATCACCTTCGACTGGCACTCAATCCGCGTCTCCACCCTCAAACGTTTGCCGAAGTCCGAAACCGCCGTCATGCTCATTACCGTTGCCGCCGTGGTGGCGACGCACAACCTCGCGGTGGGTGTCGGCGTCGGCGTCTTGACCGCCATGGTGCTCTTTGCGCGGCGGGTGGCCCACTTCGCAACTGTTGAGCGGACGGAACTGGAACTTAACGGCGAAAAGGTTGCAACGTACACGGTGGACGGCGAACTGTTCTTCGCTTCCTCCAATGATCTGTACACGCAGTTCGACTATGCGAAAGATTCCTCAGAGGGCATAGATCGTGTGATCATCGATCTGCACGGCTCGCACATCTGGGATGCCTCCACGGTTGCCGTGCTGGACTCGGTCACCGAAAAGTACCGGAATCATGGGCGTGAGGTGGAGTTCATTGGCCTCAACGAAGCCAGCGTTCGAATGCGCGAACGCTTGGCCGGCAAGCTCAACCCCTGACATATACCCCTGGGTGGATGTAACGAACTCGCTCGGTTTGGGCGCCGAGTGTGAGCATGGATGAATGCTTGAGGCAACCAAATCCCCATCAAAAACAGAAGAAACCGCTGCGCCCGTCAACGCCGCGCTAGCCGCTGAAGCCAATATTGCGCGCATTGCCGTCACAGTTTTCCCCCTTCTGGTGGTGGTTGCCGGCGTTCTCGGCTTCCTGATTCCCGATCTGTTCAAGCCCATGGGCGTCGCAGTTCCCTACCTGCTGGGCGTCATCATGTTCTGCATGGGCCTCACGCTGACCCCACCAGACTTCGCCTCGGTGGCCCGGCGTCCGTGGGCTGTGGCGTTGGGAATCGTGGCGCACTACGTCATCATGCCCGGAGCCGGGTGGCTCATTGCGGTTCTCCTGCAGCTTCCACCGGAACTGGCCGTTGGCCTGATCCTCGTTGGCTGCGCTCCTTCCGGCACCGCTTCCAATGTCATGGCTTTCCTGGCCAAGGGAGACGTGGCCCTTTCTGTGGCCGTCGCTTCCGTTTCCACACTGATTGCACCTTTAGTGACCCCCGCACTGACACTCTTCCTGGCGGGATCCTTCCTACACATCGATGCCGGTGCCATGGTGATGGACATTGTGAAGACCGTCCTGCTGCCGGTCATCGCGGGCCTTCTGGCCCGGCTTTTCCTGTCGAAGCTCGTCGCAAAGGTGCTTCCGGCACTTCCGTGGGCATCCGCCGTCGTGATTTCGTTGATCGTGGCCATTGTTGTGGCGGGAAGCGCCAGCAAGATTGTTGCCGCCGGAGGAATCGTGTTCCTGGCCGTAGTCCTCCACAACGGTTTCGGCCTGGGCCTCGGCTACCTTGCCGGTAAGCTCGGCCGCCTGGATGATAAGGCCCGCCGTGCCCTCGCATTCGAAGTTGGCATGCAGAACTCCGGCTTGGCTGCGACGCTGGCCACGGCACATTTCGGTGCCTTGGCTGCACTCCCGTCGGCCGTGTTCTCGCTGTGGCACAACATCTCGGGTGCGATCGTGGCTGCTTGGCTGGCTCGCCGCCCACTGAAGGACTAGCTAGCCCTCCGTGGTACCTCGCCGATGCAACTTCCACGGCGAGGCCACCCGAATGCCCTCCGCCGGTGTAACTCCCGCCAGGCGATCGAGCAGCATGCGGACAACCTGCTCAAAGATCGGGTCCGGGCCCACTGTTGTCAGGGCTGGATCATACTCCTGGCCCTCGGTAGAGTTCCCGACGCCGACAACCTGAACGTCCTCGGGCACACGAAGGCCGAGGCGGTAGGCGGCCCGAATGGCCTGCAGAGCCTCCATGTCGTCCGTGCAAAAGATGGCGGTTGGCCGGTCCGGTAGCTGCAGCAGCTCAAGCGCGGACTGATATGCGATGGCCGGGCGGTGCTGCGACGTTCTGACCAAGGACTCATCAAGCGGGATGCCCGCGTTGTTCAGCCCTGCGGCGTAGGCGGCGAAGCGGCTCTTGGGCCGGCCGGCCGGGTCCGCCCTCCGAATGCATCCGATCCTGCGGTGCGACGCAGTGAGGAATTCCATGCATTCTGCAAGCCCGGCATCGGGTTCGGGAGCAAGGACATCGAAACCGGCCTGCTTCATGGTTCCTGAAATGACCACCTGGGCAACGCCACGGCGGGCCAACTCAGTGACTGTTTCGTCCTCCGACTTTGCTTCCGGGAAATAGCCGATGATGACGCCGTCCGCACCGCCGGACATCATGAACTTCCGCCAGTCATCACCCAGCAGGATCACTGGTTGGTAGCCATGCTGGGGCAGGATCGTTGCTGCGGCGGTGGCGAGTGCCCGGTCCCACGGCCATTCGAGGTTTCCGATGGCCACTGCAACTACGTCAGTCTTGCCCCGGCGCATCCCTCGCGCGGCCTGGTTGGGCACATACCCGAGCTCTTGCACCGCAGCCAGGACGCGGTCCTGCGTGGGCTGGCTGATCCGGGTAGTGCCACCGTGACGACCGGAAAGCACATAGGAAACTGTGGTCAGCGAGACGTCCGCCGCCCTGGCCACATCCCGAATGGTGGGCTTGGATCCCTTGCTCACGTTTTGACTCCTGATAGACAGCGGATTTCTTGAACTCTATCCGGTGCCGACTTGGACTCCTCTTGACGCAATTAGTTGTGAACGTTAACAATTACAGAGTCTAAAAATACAAGCGAGAGATCATTCGATGAAGAACTGGGCAGGAAATCTTGAGTACTCGTCAGCGGACGTCCAGCGGCCAACCACCGTGGATCAGCTGCGCGAGCTCGTAGCTCACGCGACCCGCATCAAGGCCCTTGGTTCCCGGCACTCCTTCAACACCGTTGCAGACACCGACGGAACCCACATCCTGCTCGACGCCCTCCCCCAGGAGGTATTGGTGGACACCGCGAAAAGCACAGTCAAGGTCAGCGGTGGCATCAGCTACGGGGCCTTGGGCCGCGCCCTTGAGGAACAGGGCTACGCGATCCACAACCTCGCCTCCCTCCCGCACATCTCGGTTGCCGGCGCTATCCAAACCGGCACGCACGGCAGCGGAGTCAACAATCCGTCGCTGGCTGCCGCCGTCGTCAGCGTTGACCTGGTGCGCGCCTCCGGCGAGCTGGTGACCCTTACAGCGGACGACGACGAATTCCTCGCCAGCGTGGTGGGAATGGGAGCACTTGGCATTGTCACAGGGCTGGAACTCGCGATCCGACCAAGCTACGAGGTCCGGCAGCGCGTGCTCACCAACCTGTCCTGGGAGGGTGCGTTGGCGAACTTCCAAACCATCGCATCCAGTGCCTACAGCGTCAGCTTCTTCACTGACTACACCGGCGATACCATCCCCCAAGTCTGGCTCAAGGCTCTGGACACCGAAGCTCCCCTGCCGGACCTGTTCGGTGCAACCCCGGCGACGGCGGCCATGCACCCGTTGCCGGATATGTCCGCTGAGAACTGCACAGAGCAGCTGGACGTGGCAGGAAAATGGCTGGACCGGTTGCCGCACTTCCGTCACGAATTCACGCCAAGCAACGGCGAGGAACTGCAAAGCGAGTTCCTCCTGCCTCTTGATCAAGCACCAGCCGCGCTGCAGGCTGTCCGGGAACTCGCCCACAAGCTCGCGCCGCTCCTGTTCGTTTCTGAAATCCGCACCGTGGCAGCTGACGAGTTCTGGCTCAGCCCGTTCTACCAGCAGCAGAGTGTCGCGCTGCACTTCACGTGGAAGCCGCTCCAGACCGAGGTGGAAGCAGTGCTGCCCGAGCTTGAGGAAGCCCTGCGTCCGTTCGGAGCCCGCCCGCACTGGGGCAAGCTCTTCACGCCCGGCCAGTACGACTTCGCCGCGCTCTACCCGCGGTTCGAGGACTTCCGGTCTTTGGTTCAGGCCAACGATCCTTCGGGCAAATTCCGTAACAGCTTGTTGGACAGCGTGCTGGGTGTTGCCGTTACGTCCTAGCCCTCAATCACGTTGCCAACCCGCTTTTCCNNGGAAAAGCGGGTTGGCAACGGAAAAGCGGGTTTACGAGATGTGCGCCAGCACTGCACCAGCCGTGACCACGCCACCGGGAGCTGACAGGACTTCGGAGAGCGTACCTGCACGGTGCGCAGGGACCTGGGTTTCCATTTTCATAGCCTCCAGGACCACCAAGGGATCCCCGGCGGCTACTTCAGCACCGGGTTCAACGAGCCACTTGACCACTGTTCCGGCCATGCTGGAGACGAGGGCTGATTCCGCGGGAGAGTCTCCACGTGTGACCGAACCCGGCGAATCGGTGGGCGCGGTAAAGGCAGGAATGCCCTGCCCGGAACGCGCCCAGCCATCCAGCAGATCCGCGGGAAGGCCAACCGCGAGGCGCTTTCCATCTACGTCCACGGTGATGGTTCGCCGCTCCCCTCCGGGAGGAACCACGCTGTATTCGGGATCCACCGGGATCGTGTCTGCGAAGTCGGTCTCAATCCATCGGGTGTGAACCCTCATTCCGGCAACGGACGTGAAGTCTTCGGACTCCAGGACCGCGCGGTGGAACGGCAGGACGGTGGCCAGGCCCGTGATGTTGATTTCGGCCAAGGCACGCCGGGCACGGCGCAGTGCCTGCTGCCGGTCAGCTCCGGTGACGATCAGCTTGGCCAACAGGGAGTCGAATTGCGGCGCCACGAAGGAGCCAGACCGCACCCCGGTGTCCAAGCGGATGCCAGGACCGGTGGGCGCTTCGAAGGAAGCCACGGTGCCGGGGGACGGCAAGAATCCACGGCCCACGTCCTCGGCATTAATACGGAACTCGAAGGAGTGTCCCTGCGCCACAGGATCCTCCGTGATGCTCAACGGCAATCCGGCGGCAATCCGGAATTGCTCCTGCACAAGGTCAATCCCGGCAGTTTCCTCCGTGATGGGGTGCTCCACCTGCAGGCGCGTGTTGACCTCGAGGAAGGCCACGGCGCCGTCGGCTGAGACCAGGAATTCCACAGTCCCGGCGCCGTAGTACCCGGCCTCCCGCACTATGGCTTTGGAGCCGTCGTAGATTCGTTGACGCTGTTCATCGCTCAAGAACGGAGCGGGAGCCTCCTCCACAAGCTTCTGGTGGCGTCGTTGGAGCGAGCAATCGCGGGTGCCCACCACCACTACATTGCCGAGTTTATCCGCGATGATCTGTGCTTCCACGTGCCGCGGCCGGTCAAGGTACTGCTCCACGAAGCACTCACCACGCCCGAACGCCGCTACAGCTTCACGGACCGCGGAATCGAACGCTTCCTCAACTTCGGCGAGCTCCCGGACCACTTTCAGACCGCGGCCACCACCACCGAAAGCCGCCTTGATCGCGAGCGGGAGTCCGTGTTCCTCCGCAAAAGCCCGCGCTTCCGCTGCAGAGGAGACGGGACCGTCGCTTCCGGCAACCAAGGGAGCACCCGCGCGGACTGCGATTTCGCGGGCAGTGATCTTGTTGCCCAACTGACGAATGGAGTCCGGTGAGGGTCCGATCCATTCAAGCCCGGCGTCGAGCACTGCTTGTGCAAACTCCGCGTTCTCGGAAAGGAAACCGTACCCGGGGTGGATGGCGTCAGCACCGGACTCCTCCGCGACCGCCAGCAGCTTCCCGATGTTCAGGTACGTGTCAGCCGGCGAGTTTCCGCCCAGGCTGTAGGCTTCGTCGGCGGCGCCTACGTGCATGGCATCGGCATCGATGTCCGCGTAGACGGCTACCGACAGGATGCCGGCGTCGTCACAGGCTCGGGCGACGCGGACGGCGATCTCGCCACGGTTCGCGATCAGGACCTTGCGCATCAAATACTCACTTCTCTGGGGTCTTCGTAAAAGTCGTGGTGAAGCTTGGGGAATCCGGAACCAGCCGGAAGCGGATCTTTCCGCCGATGGGCACTTGCGCGGCGAGATCAAGATGTTCATCGCGCACCACACCAATCACGGGATATCCGCCGGTGATGGGGTGGTCCGCCAGGAACAGGACGGGCAATCCGGCCGGCGGAATCTGAAGGGCTCCGGCCATGGTGCCCTCGCTGGGAAGCTCACCTTCACGGGTGCGCTTGAGCGGAGTCCCGTCCAGGCGCATGCCCACACGGTTGGACTGCGGTGTGACAAGCCATTCCTGGTCGCAGAGCGAATCCAGGGCTTCCGGCTCGAACCAGTCCGCCCGCGGCCCGGGGACCACATCCAGTACCGTAACGCCGGCGCCCGGAAACTCGGGCTGCAATTCGGGCTCACCCACCGCTGTGGAAACTGTGTCCTCGCCGACGGGAAGCTCCTGACCAGCCATGAGAGGGCCCGGTCCGATCCCTGACATCGTGTCCGCTGAGCGACTACCCAGCACCTCCGGCACATCCACTCCGCCGCGGATTCCCACATAGTTTCGGAACCCTGACTCGGGAGCACCCAAGGTTAGCACTTCGCCGTCGAGCAGCGCGAAAGGTGTGGCCATCGGAACGGTCCGCCGCGCGCCCGGCCGATCGCCGTCGTCGGACTCTTCGGACTCAACCCACGACGGCGACTGGATGGTCAGCGTACTCGGCGCACCTGCCACGGCAATCACTTGGTCACCGACGGCCTCGACGGTGAGCCCGCCATTGACCGATTCGATGGCCGCAGCTGAAGGAGCGTTCCCCACCAGCCGGTTAGCCCGCCGCAGGGATGCCCTGTCCAGGGCCCCGGCGGCGGAGACACCCAGCGGACCGAAACCCCGGCGGCCGAGGTCCTGGATCAGGCTCTGTGCACCTGGATTGAGAATCCGAAGACCGGACTCAGTGTGGTGCTCCTTTTCGGGCTCGCGGGCCTCCGAAGCTCCAGCAGTCACAACCTCGCGGACTGCGCGGTACTGAACCCGGTCGCCGGGCCTGACAAGCGCCGGCTGCGACCGGTCCAGATCCCACATCCGTGCGCCGGTCCGGCCGATCAGCTGCCAGCCACCCGGGGAACGGCGCGGGTAGACGGCAGAATACTGACCACCGAGGGCAACGGATCCAGCTGGAACCGCCGTACGTGGGGAGGAGCGTCGGGGTACCGTGAGGACCTCATTTTCGCCCACCATGTAGCCAAAACCGGGAGCGAATCCAGCGAAGGCTACGGTCCAGATCTGGCCTGTGTGCGCAGCTACGACGCCGTCCACGCTCAGCCCGGTGAGCTCCGCGACGTCGGCGAGGTCGTCGCCGTCGTAAACGGTATCGATGACCACCAACCCGGAGTCGGTTACCTCCGGAGCGGTGAGTTCGAGCTCCATGAGCCGCAACCCGATTGCTCGGGTGGCCGCTGCGGACTCTCCTACCACCATGACCGTTTCCGCGGCGGCGAGAACGTCCACCTGTCCGGGAAGCGGGGACTTGTAGAGCATGTCCTGCAGTGCAAGGACATCCTGCAGCCCGTCCAGCTCGGCCAGAACCGCCCGGGTGCCGACGGGCCTGACGGAGCGGACCCTCTTAGCAGTGGTGGTTTGCATTACGGTTTCCATTTTCGCTACGCCGCCGGCTGAGCTTGGGTCCCCTGCATCAGTCGGACATCTTCTTCCGGCTTGGGGTCGCGGCCCAGGAGCATGCCGACGATGGTGACTACTGCAGCGACGAGGATGTAGACGGCGATCAAGTACCATCCGCCACCTGCTGCGCCGTAGAGGGCGGTGAAGATGATGGGAGCAACGGCTCCACCAATCACGCCGGCCAGGGTGTAGGCCAGCGAGCTGCCGGCGTACCGGAGCCTGGCCGGGAACTGCTCGGTGATGAAGGCCGCTTGGGGGCCGTACATGAACGCGTGGAGTGCCAGGCCGATCACGGTGCCGACTGTCAGCATGGCTACGGACTTGCCCTGGATCATCAGGAAGAACAGCGGGATGTAGGCTGCGGTGGCCGCCGCTGCGATGCCGTAGACCCAGCGGCGGTTGAAGCGGTCCGTCAGGGCGCCGGCCAGCGGAATCAGGAAGAGCTGGAACGCGGAGCCAATGAGGATGGCGGACAGGACGTTGCCGGTGGTCATGCCCAGTTCCTTGGTGGCATAAACCGCCACAAACACGGTGAACAGCGCGTAAAGGATGTCAGGGCAAACACGGGAAAGCGCTGCTGCCATCAAAGCCTTGGGTTGTGTGGTGAAGACTTCCTTGATGGGAGCCTTGGGGCGATCCCCGTGGGCCTGGATAGCCTTGAAGACGGGGGTTTCTTCAAGCTTGAGCCGGATGATCAGGCCGAAGACCACCAAGAGTGCGGAAGCCAGGAAGGCTACGCGCCAGCCCCAAGAGAGGAAGGCCTCTTCACTCAGGGAAGCGGCGAGAATGGCCAGAACACCGTTGGCCATGAGGTTGCCGGCGGGCGGGCCGATCTGGGCCGCGGAGGACCAGAAGCCGCGCTTGTTGGGGTCGCCGAATTCGCTGGACAGCAGCACTGCACCGCCCCACTCGCCGCCAACGCCAATGCCCTGCGCCAAACGCAGCAACACAAGAATGGTGGGGGCCGCGACACCGATCACCGAATAGTCCGGCAGGGCACCGATGAGGACCGTGGCTACACCGATCAGGACCAGCGTAAAGACCAGCACGTATTTGCGGCCGATCTTGTCCCCGAGTCGGCCGAAGATGACGCCACCAATCGGGCGGGCCAGGTAGCCAACCGCAAAGGCCGAGAAGGAGAGCAGCAACGCCACGAATTCGTCGTTGCCGGGGAAGAAGATCTTGGGGAATACGAGGGCCGAGGCCACCGAGTAGATAGCGAAGTCATAGTACTCAAGCGACGTTCCGGTAAGACTGGCGACGTATGCCTTGATAGCGCCAGGCGGTGGCTTCCTTGTCACTGCCTTGGCTGCGTTGTTTGTGCTGGTCATGATGTCCTCCGGGGGGATGAGGGATGTTGCGGGAGCCCGGGGCGGGCTAGAGGAACGAGCCGACCGTGACGCCGGCGTCGGCCAGAGCGGACTTCACAGCGGTAGCCATTGCAACGGCTCCCGGTGAGTCACCATGCACACAGATGCTTTCTGCGCGGATTTTCAGGATGGAGCCGTCAACTGTCCTGACGGATTGTTCAGTAGCCATCCGAAGGACGTGTTCGGCCACTTCGGCGGGATCATGCAAAACCGCGCCCGGCTGGGATCGCGAAACCAATGTTCCGTCCGGGTTGTAAGCGCGATCCGCGAACACTTCGGAAACAGCCCGGAGGCCGGCTTCCTCTGCGAGGCGCAGGACCTCGGAACCAGGAAGGCCAAGGATCGGAAGGTTGGGGTCAACCGATCTCACAGCCTGGACGACGGCCCGTGCCTGGGCGGTGTGCTTCACGATTGCGTTGTAGAGACCACCGTGGGGCTTCACGTACTGGACACTGGCCCCGGTGGTGGCAGCCAACGCTTGCAGCGCACCAATCTGATAAACCACGTCATCGGCCAGTTCCATGGGATCGATATCCATGAAGCGGCGGCCGAATCCCGCGAGGTCGCGGTAGCCGACATGGGCGCCAATAACGACGCCGGCCTTGGCCGCCTTCTCGCAGGTGCTGCGGATGACGCTCGGGTCGCCAGCATGGAATCCGCAGGCAACGTTGGCGCTGGAGACCGACTCGAACATGGCCGCATCATCACCGAGTGTCCAGCGCCCGAAAGACTCTCCGACGTCGCTGTTCAGATCGATGATTGCCATGATGTGATCCCTGCCTCGTGATGTGCGTTACATCTAGGATGCACCAATCTGCTGGATTGTTCAACAATCCAGCGATCCCAGTTTCCGGCAATCGTGTAATTTTGGTGTCATGGCCGGTGTAGATCAGGAAAAAAACGAACACGTTGGCCTTGATAGTGCGCGGGCACGCGTCCGGATGAGAGTTCCGTCTGTTGCTGAGAGAGTCGCCGAAGAACTCCGGTATCAGCTCGCCGAGGGATTCCTGGTGCCGGGCGCCAAACTCACCGAAGCCACTATTGCCGAGGACCTGGGAGTATCCCGGAACACCGTCCGCGAAGCGTTCGCCGAGCTGGCCGGTGAGCGGCTGCTCCTCCGCCAGCCCAATAAGGGCGTGTTTGTGGCCACCCTTGAAGCAGGCGACATCCACGACGTCTACACGGTCCGCCGCGCCATAGAGGTCAGTTCAATCCGCGCGGGTGGTTCGCCGGAGCGGATCGCCGCCGTCAGGGCCGCCGTCGAGGAAGGGAAACGGGCGGCAGCTGCCAACGACAACGAAGGCCTGGGCAGCGCAAACCAGCATTTCCACGGTGCAATCGTGGCCCTGGCCGAGAGCAACCGGCTGAACACGATCATGGCGCAGATCCTTGCCGAGATGCGGCTCTACTTCCACAAAGCCACCATGAACGCCCACTTCTACAGCGACTGGCTGAAGGAAAATGAGCAGATCTGTTCAGCGTTGGAGTCCGGGGATCTGGAAGAGGCCGGGGATCTTCTCCTTGCCTACCTCAACCGATCAGAGCAGCAGCAAAGCGCTATCCACGGCGGGTAAGCCCGGACTTGGCCGCGTTCCTCCCCGGTTACCTCATTCGAAAGAGCAAGATACCAGCGATCTGGCCGCAAAGTCCGGCACTTCTACCCACTAACTGGGCAGGAGCGTCACCGCTTACCGCTTGCCCTTCTTGCGGGACCCCTTGCCACGGCCCTTGTCCGGATTCGGAGCATAGCGTTGTGCGACTGCGGGCTTCTTGGGGCCACCGCCGCGTCGATCCGGCTTAGGCACCTTCTTGGGCTTCTCCTGCTGCGCCGAGGGCTGGCGTGAGCTCTGCGCCGTCCGGCCGCGCACGATCCCTATGAACTCCTCGATCACGGGACTGTCCGTTCCAACCAGCCAGGCCAAGCCGATCTGCGAGGTGGGAGCCCCGGTCAGGCGGCGCATCACCGTGTCCTTAACATTGAGATGCCGCGCCACGGACATCGGCAGGATCGCCAGTCCAGCACCGGATGCCACCACTTGGAGGGCCATGTCCGGCCCGCCCATCTCGTCAACATCCAGGAAGTTCTCCTCGACGAGGTCTTCCAGCGCGACTTCCTCAAACACTGCGATCTCGTGCCCCTTGGGAGCGACCACCACGGGCTGCTCCTCATAAAGGGGGATGACGTTCAAACCTTCACGGTCCACGGGCAACCGAACAAAGCTGAGGTCAGCCAAACCGTCACGCAGCACCGAAACTTGAGCGGCGTCGTCGGACATGAACGAGTGCAACGGGAAGTTGGGCATCCGTTCTTCCCACCGCCGGATCCATTTCCCAGGAGTCACACCCGCAACATAGGCGAAGCGGAGACCGGCTAGGGGTTCGGTTGTTTCGGCGGATTCTTCAGCGTCTGGCACACACTCACAGTACCGGCCAGATACCCTTGAAGCATGACGTCCTCGAACTCCCAGTCCATGAAGCCGGCAACAGTTGCCAAGAAACTCGGTATCTACCTGCCCGCAACACCCCAGGAGTTCCAGGATTCGTCCATCACACGCGACGAATTCGCCGAACTCCAGGCCAACCCGCCGGAGTGGCTCGCCGAGCTGCGCCGCAACGGCCCGCACCCGCGCCCGGTAGTCGCACACAAGCTCAACATCTCCATCAGCGGCCTGGCCCGCGGCGGAGTAGAAGAAGCACTCACGACGGCGGAAATCGCCGAGCTGCTGCAGTCTCCCCCGCAGTGGCTGGTCACCGAACGCGCCACACACGCAGCTGTTCGCTCCGAGGCGCAGCGCGTGAAGGACGAAGCCGCCAAGAAGGCCGCCACCAAGGAAGCCAGGGACAACGCCGCTGCAAAGCGTGATGCTCCGAAGACCTCCAAGCGCGATCACGCGTAGCTTTCACTGACTGTGGCCGGGACCAGCGGGTCCCGGCCACAGTCATTTAGGGCACTAGTCCTGGTGGAGCTGAATGAAGTTGCCGCACCCGTCATCGAAGACTGCGCTGACGCCTGAGGGATCCTCAGACGGTTCGCCCTGGAACTTCACACCGGCGGCGAGCAGACGCTCATACTCAGCCTGGACGTCGGGCACACCAAAGGTGATAGCAGCCAGGCCGGACTCATGGAGTGCGTTCATGTAGTTCGCGGCGATGGGGTTATCGCTCGGCTCCAGAAGCAGCCCCGGCGAAGTGCTGTTGTCCGCTCCCGGATCCTTGATGATGAACAAGTTGTATTCAGGCATCGCCATCAGGGTCTCGAAGCCCAGTGTCTCCGTGTAGAAAGCGTGAGCTGCTGCGGGGTCCTTGACGTGGATGCTGCACATTTTCAATCTCATGCTGCCTAGGCTACGCCCCGGGTGCGACACAGTCCCGGGCAGGAATCACCCTGATCCGGACAATTCACCTGCGTGTGCGGTGGTGAATTGTCCCGTAGAGGGTGTCGCGCGGATCCAGCCGCTGGCGCATACTGAATGCAAAGCAGCGAATTCGCCTGGAGGTGGTCCGATGCCCGCCATGATGCTCCTGTGGGGTGCAGCTCTGGTTCTCGCAACCGCAGCAACCACGTACGTCCTGCACAGGAAACTCACCTATGGGCGTGGGCAGGAACCGGACGGCGTCTTTTGGGACGTGTTCGGCGGCCTCGTGGTCGTTACGCCCGCCATCCTTGTCCCGGCTGTGCATTGGCCACCGGCCGGGCTGATCATGATGTTCGTCGGCATCGCCACCGCGGCAGCCACCCTGGCGAGCATCCGCAAAGTCGAACGCCTCCACGCAGCCGAGCCCCGGCGTCGTACCGGTTTTGCCGATGACGCCGCCCGCCACGAGAACCTCCTTGAACAGTGGAGCCGCTACGAGCTTGATCCCGCCAGGACCATCGATTTCCCCGCCATGACCGATGTGCGGTCGGCGGAGACGGCGGCGCTGACGCGGGCCATGCGGGAGGCCGAGTTCTGCAAGGTGACGGCTGGGACGGATTACCGGGCCGCCGTCGAGCGCCTTGCGGGGGCCCTTGAAGCAGCCGAGCGAGCTGCGGGCGTGCCAGCCTCATCACTGGCTACGCCCGGGTCAACACCTTGCCCTTGAAGAACTCAGGCCGCACCTTGTACATCACCAACATGATCACCACGCCGAGCAGGATGACGCCCATTCCCAGGACGAACACCAGTCCGACACCGCCCACCGAGGAGCCCGAGCCGTACTCCGGATCCATGGAATCCATGGCTGTTTTGACGAACATGACCAGCAGGATCACGCCGCCCAGCAAGGGTGCCAGGAACTTGAAGAAGAACGCCCGGACGCTGCTGAACGCCGATGCCCGGAAGAACCAGACACAGGCCAGCGCGGTAATGCCGTAGTAGAAGCAGATCATCATGCCCAGTGCGGTGATGGTGTCCCACAGCGCGTTCTCGGACACCGTCCTTGTGATGACGTAGAAGCCTGCGGCAGCGATGGCAGCTGCAATGGTGGCGAAGCTGGGCGACTTGAAAGTGGGACTAATGCTGCCAAAGCGAGGTGAGATAGCACGGTAGTGGCCCATGGCCAGCATGGTTCGTGCGGGCGACACGAACGTCGACTGCAAGGACGCGGCGGAGCTGCTCAGGATCGCCAAAGACATGAGGATCGCGAACGGACCCATCACCGGGCCGGCAAGGACGGCGAAGATACTGGACTGGTTCTCCGGGTTGCCGGCCCCCAAACCGGTCTCGCCAACGCCAGCAAAGGACAGGGTAGCCAGTGCAACGGTCATGTAGATGACCACGATCACCAGCACTGTGATGGTGGCTGCGCGGCCGGGTGTCTTCTCCGGGTTCTTGGTTTCCTCGTTCATGGTGAGGGTGACGTCCCAGCCCCAGTAAATGAAGATCGAGAGGGACACACCCGCCGCGAATTGCGAGAACGAGTCCACAGCGAACGGGTTGAACCAGTCCGGCGAAATGGCGGTGGCGTCAAAGGCCGTGCCGTTGGCCACATGCGCGAATGCGGAGACCGCGAACCAGCCCAACACCAGCAACTGGAACGCCACCAGCACGTACTGCACGCCCTTGGTGGTCTCCATGCCGCGGTAGGAAATCCAGCACGCCAACGCGATGAACACCAGCGTGGTGGCGATGTTCAGGGGCAGGATCTTGCTGAGCTCCCCTAAGGCCGGGTTACTGAAGATCTGCCCGAGCATGAGGTAGAAGAAGTCCACCGCCACCGCAGCCAGGTTGGACAACACGATGATCGTGGCCGCGATCAGCCCCCAGCCACCCATCCAACCGATCCACGGACCAAAGGCGCGCGTCGCCCACGTGAAGGAGGTACCGGCGTCGGGCATTGCGTTGTTCAGTTCGCGGTAGCCGAGCGCCACCAGCAGCATGGGGATGAAGCCCACCAGGAAGATGGCGGGCAGGTGCACGCCAACCTCAGACACTGTGGGGCCCAGGGCCGCGGTGAGCGTGTAGGCGGGCGCGATGCAGGAAACACCGATCACGACGGCGCCGATCAAGCCCACCGATCCGGCCTTCAGTCCCTTTTCACTCAGGGATGATTCCTTCGACTGGACCGTCTTTGGTGCAGTTGACATGGGTTCTGCCTCTCAGGCGATTGCTAGGCGCTGTGGCGCGTGTAGTCGCGGGGGACCACAATCATGGGAACGGGGAGGGCACGCAGGATCCGGTTTGCGGTGCTGCCCAGGAAAGTGGCCCGATGCTGGGCCAGGCGACTGGAACCGATCAGCAGGATTTCGCCGTCTTCCCAGTCGAGTCGGTCAACGGCTTCTTCGATGGTGCGGCCCTGCGCCACCACGATCTCCGGCTCACCTTGAAGGGAACCGGCGGCCGTCACGTCTGAAGAACCGGCGGCGTCCGCAGAACCGCCCGCGTCCGCAGAACCCCCGACGGCGGTAAGCCGGTCGGCGGCATGCACCCAGGCGGCGTCGGCCAACCCAGGCGAGTTACCGCCGTCGAGCGCCAACAAGGAGACGAGCCGCAGCGGAAGGCCGCGATCGCGCGCAGATTCAACGGCGACGTCGAGAAGTTCATCAGCGCCCGGGCGCGTCCCGAAACCGCAGCTCAAGCGCGTTATCGGATCCGTACGCTGATACCCTTGCGGCGCCAAAGCCACCGGAACCGGCGATGAGTGGAGCAGTGAACTCGCCACGGAACCGATCGTGAACCGCTTGAGCAGCCCGCCGTTGCTGGCGCCTATGACCAAGGCCGCGGCGTCGAATTCCACTGCGGCCTCGATCAGCGTGCGGGCCTCGGAATCGCCGCGGCGGATGTGCGCGCGTGCGGTGACATCCGCCGGGATCAACGCCAGGCCCTCGTCCAGCCAGCGCTGCGCTTGGTCGGTGAGGATGTCGTTGTAGCCGGCCTCGGGCGGATAGACGGCATTGAAAGGGGAATCCTCGGGGATCACCAGGACCAGATCCAGGCTCACATCGTGGTTCCTGGCCAGCGCGACGGCGAGGTGAACGGCGTCGCGCCCCCTCGCATTGGCGGTGTAACCCACTACGTAGCGCATGGTGGTCCCTTCCGGTGGTCTTGTTTAAACAGTGGTGCCGGCAGGCCGGGAATGACGCTCCCCCGGCCTGCCGGTTAGTTCTTTTCTGCCGCTAGACGGCTACCGTTGCCAGCTTGTTGGCTTCAACAATGCGTGCGGCAGTTGCTTGGCCCATGCGGACCGCACCATCCACGTGCTGGTAGCCCTCGGCTGCCAGATCCGAGGAGGACCAGTAGATCGGCCCGACGTTCGCGTGCTGGTCCTTGCCGTAGCGGTGCAGGCCGCCGAGGTCGTAGCTGGACGCGTAGGCACCGCGGGTCCACTCTTCGGAGCCCCAGTCGGACTCGTAGTAGACCTCGGGCGTGAGGGCCTTATCGCCCAGGAAGCCGGCGATCGATTCCAGGATGGCCTTCTTGCGGTCTTCGGCGCTGAGCTCGAACACGGCGTCGGCCTTTTCGTCGGATACGAAGCCCACCAGGGTGCCGCGGGAATCACCGTGGTTGGTGTTGTCGTAGACCTCCTGGACCAGTGCACCGGCGCTGAAGCCCGTGCCGGAGAGTCCTTCTTCGCGCCAGAACGGCGTCTCGTAAACGGCGTGAACCTTGATGACCAGACCGAGCGACTGGTGCTGGTGCATCTGGTGCTGGCGGCGTGGGAGCGGGGGCTCGAACGAGACGCGGGAGTACAGGTTGGGCGGTACGGCCATGATCACGTAACGGGCGTTGACGGTTGCCTCATCCGAAACAACGGTCACGGCGTTCTCTGACCAGTTGATGGTGCGGACCGGGCTGTTCAGGACGACGTCGGAACCCAGCTCGGCTGCCTGCAGCAGCGAAACCTGCTGCATACCGCCGATGACGCGCTTGTCCAGAATGAAGTCTTCGTCGGTCAGATGGCTGAAGGAACCGGCCGAGGCCGCCATCAGGACTGCCTGGAGTGCGGAGAAGGCGTGTGCGGGCTTGGTGAGCATGCCACCGGCGATGAAGAGGCCAATGTTGTTGCAGGCTTCCTCGTCGCTGGAGTTCTGGCGGAGCCAGTGGTGGAAGGAGATGGTGTCCAGCTCGCGTGCCTTGGGGTGGGCCCAGGGTTCGGTGGGGCCGATCTCCGCAGCGAGCTCATCCAGGATGGCTACGAGCTTGTCCATCTCGGCCTTGGTGGTTTCGTTTACCGGGAAAGTGTCACCGGTGTACTGGGTGCGCTTGCCGTCTGCACCGATATAGACGGACTCGCCTTCGCGGTAGCGCGAGTACATTTTGAGTCCGAGCTCGTCCAGCAGCTCCATGAGGGCTGTCTGGTCCGGGGAAACCCACTGGCCGCCGATCTCCAGCATGGCGCCGTCGATGGTATCCGTCCAAGTGCGGCCACCCACGCGGTCGCGTGCTTCGAGCACCGCAACGCTGAGTCCTGCCTTCTTCAATTCGCGTGCTGCCGTCAACCCTGACGGTCCGGCGCCGACGATCACAACGTCGCGTTCAAGATTCTGCATGATGTCCTCTCCGTGGCCGTCCGTGGTGGCTGACCAATAAATGAATGTCATTCATTTATATCCATAATAGCGCCGGAGTCAGCCGCTGTGAAGACCCAGTGGAATAATGCTGGGGACACAGGCAGCAGAAAGGCTCCCGATGCCCGAACCCACCCCCGCTTCTTCCGCCCGACCTGCTCGCCGGCGCGCCGGCAGGCCGACCGCGGCTGTCTTGGACCAGGACGGGATCACGACGGCGGCACTGGTGTTAATCAGCAGCAAGGGTTACGACGGACTCACCATGGCCGCCCTGGCACGCTCCCTGGGCGTCGCGCCTTCCGCCCTTTACAACCATGTGGCCTCCAAAGATGACGTGCTCATTCTGCTCATGGACCATTTGGCCGCAATGGTGGACGTTTCCGCATTCGGCACCGAACCGTGGGATGAAGCCGTACGCCGCTGGGCCTGGTCCTATAGGGACGTTTTCTCCGCGCACACCCCCCTGATTCCGATCATTGCCGTACTGCCCGTGGCCAATGCCCCCAAAACGCTCGCCATGTACGAGTCAGTGACCGCCGGTTTCCGCGATGCCGGGTTCCCGGAGGACCGCATTATTTCCGCAATCGTGGCCCTGGAAGCCTTCGTGTTTGGCGCCGCTTACGACGTCACGGCCCCGGATGACATCTTCGACGCCGGCAGCCTCGCCCAGCAGGTCCCCAACTTCACGGCCGCTGTGGACAGGTTGTCCCTGGCAGGCCAGGAGCGGCCAACCGACGCAGCTTTCGTCCTGGGACTTGAAGCCCTGATTGCGGGTTTCGGGGCGCTACGGGCTTAAGTTCCCTCGTTCCTAAGGTGCGCTTCAGAGGCTGAGGTAGCGGATTTCCCTGGTGTTGTCGCTGTAAGTCACCTCGACAGGTACTTTTTCCTCTGACGAGTTTGTCAGCTCCCCTCCCGGAAGCCAGAAGGCGAACTGGCCCTTCGATACTGTGGCCGTAATCTTCTCGCCTGCCGTGCTGATGTAGGTCATGGAGGCCACGTCCGGGCCAACTTGCCCTGAAGCCATCGAGAGCGGATTGTCACTGATGACGCCGGTACCGAGTTGGCTGGTTCTGATATCCCTGCCGGTGGGCTTCTTGCCATCTCCCGGCTTTCCTACTGAGCCAAAGGAACCCCTTTTGAACCATGGGGCCGAGGAATCGGTGGTGCAGTTAGCTTCGAAGCCGTCAGTGCTGCTGAGGACAACCGTGGTCCAGGCTCCCCGCTTTTCTGCAATTGCCACGTCAGCTACTGCCACGTCATTGACGTACATGCCATCACCAATCCTTTTGCTGGACCGGGCGCAGTCGGAAACCGCGCTATCGCGCTCGGCACCTATCAGCGCACCCGGCGCGGCGGTCCACGTTGCAAAGGCCGGGTCGCCTCCCGAGAGAGCCGGCCCCATCAGGAATCCAACTGTGGTTGCGAAAGCAACTGCACCCAAAGCAAGGGCGCGACGACGACGACGGCTTGGAATCGACGTCGACGTTTGGTGTTCTGCAGGTTCGGCGCCCCTGGCGGCTGGAGTTGGGTGGGACCGAAGAATCAGTTCCAGATCTTTCTGCGAACGTCGCGGGTCAGTAGGTTTGTTCTGCTCGGCGGCGTCCATGGACCGCAGAAGAGTATCGATGTTCCGGCTGTTTTTCATGGTGTGGTGGCCTTTTCGGAAGATGTGGCTGGCGCCGGCGACTCTTGGCGCGGGATGTGATCAAGGAGTAGCCGCAGGGCTCGCCTTGCGCGGGTGAGGCGGAGCCGGAACGCAACGGGAGAAATGCCCAATACCCGTGCTGCCTGGGGTGCGGCCAGGTTCTCGAAGATCGCCAGCCCGAGGGCCTCTTGATGGATCGCGGAGAGCAGCTCCCAGGCTCTGCCTAGATCAACGCGGCTGCTGACCAGATCAGCGTGGGAATCGGCGTTGGATACAGAGGTCGCGTCGGCGAGGCGGACGCCCAGCGCGTGTCGACGCTGCTCTCCACGGCGGGCGTTGAGCATGAGGTTTCGAGTGATGCCAAAGATCCATGCCCGCGCATCGTCCTCGTGCTGAGGCGTTTCAGAAAAGCGCCGCCAGACGATGAGAAATGCCTCAGCCACTACGTCCTCGGCATGTGCCGCGTCTGTGCGGCGCTGAACGAACTTGAGCAGGTCAGCATAGGCGGATTGATACAGCGCCCGAAAGGCTTCTTCCTGGTCGGGGGCTCTCGAGAGGTAGCTCATACCCAGCACCTGTCCGCCACGTACCTCAGTGTGTTGCATTCGCGCGATAAATTCTTGGAACTCAGGGGAGGGTGTCCCCCCAAGCCGGGTGCCGCCGTCGTGCGTTCCCGTGTGACGTCGGTTGGGTAAACCTAACCCTTGTAGTACAAGTACAAAACTTGTATCCTAAGTGACAGGCAAGGACGCCGCATTTACTAGGAGAACCATGAGCACCGTAGATCTGATTCGCCACATCAAGCTGTCCACGGCACGTTTACCCCTCACCGTACCCATCAGCGATGCCAAGGTCTTCACCGGCAGGCAAAAGCCCATGACCGAAGTGGTCTTCCTGTTTGCCGAGATCACCACGGAACAAGGCCACCGTGGCCTGGGATTCAGCTACTCCAAACGTGCCGGCGGCCCTGCGCAGTATGCGCACGCCAAGGAAGTGGCAGAAGGGATCATCGGCGAGGACCCCAACGACATCGGCAAGATCTACACCAAGCTCCTGTGGGCGGGCGCATCCGTGGGCCGCTCGGGGGTAGCAACCCAGGCGCTGGCGGCTATCGACATCGCGCTCTACGACCTCAAAGCCAAGCGCGCCGGACTCCCCCTCGCCAAGCTCCTAGGCTCCTACCGCGACTCCGTGCAGACCTACAACACCTCCGGCGGGTTCCTCAACGCCACGCTGGACGAGGTCAAGGAACGCGCCACGCAATCCATCAACGATGGCATCGGCGGCATCAAGATTAAGGTTGGCCTGCCCGACTCCAAGGAGGACCTCCGCCGTGTGGCCGGAGTCCGCGAGCACATCGGCTGGGACGTGCCGCTTATGGTGGATGCCAACCAGCAATGGGACCGGGCCACCGCCCTGCGCATGGGCCGGCAGCTGGAGGAGTTCAACCTTATCTGGATCGAAGAACCGCTGGATGCCTACGACTTCGAAGGCCACGCGCACCTGGCCCGGGTTCTGGACACCCCCATCGCCACGGGTGAAATGCTCGCGTCCGTCGCAGAACACAAGGGCCTCATCAACGCGAACAGCTGCGACATCATTCAACCCGACGCACCACGCGTCGGCGGCATCACCCAATTCCTGAGGCTCGCAGCGTTGGCGGATGAACGCGGGCTGGGCCTGGCACCCCACTTCGCCATGGAAATCCACCTTCACCTGGCCGCCGCGTACCCCCGCGAGCCGTGGGTGGAGCACTTCGACTGGTTGGACCCGCTGTTCGAGGAGCGCCTCGAAACCAAGAACGGCCGCATGATCGTTCCGGACCGGCCGGGGCTTGGTGTCACCCTCAGTGAGCAGGCCCGCGCCTGGACCACCGAATCCGTGGAGTTCGGCGCGTAATCTTGAACCCATGAGCCGAAACCTGACCGCGGATCTCGCCGCCGATCTTCGCAACCGCATTGTGGACGGCGTCATCCAGCCAGGTGAGAAGCTCCCCAGCGAAAACACGCTTATTAGTGAGTTCGGGGTAAGCCGGACAGTGGTCCGCTCGGCCCTGACCCGGCTGCAGGCCGAGGGGTTGGTGGAAACCGAACGCGGGCGGGGCAGCTTCGCGCTGACCCCGCCGGCAGACGGCCCGTCTCCGGCGCCCGGTTCCCGGGCTGTTTCCAGCATGGAAGATCGGCTGCAGATGCTGGATTTCCGCGTTGGCGTGGAAACAGAAGCTGCCGCTTTGGCCGCGCGGAACCACACGGAGCGCCAGCTCAAGGCGATGCACGGAGCTTTGGAACAGTTCATCGCCAGCTCCGGCCACCCGGCACACTCCATGAAAGCCGATTTCGAGTTCCACCGGGCCATTGCCGCCGCCACGGGCAACCCCTTTTACACGGACTGCATCTCCGCCCTGGGCCAAACCATGATCACTATGCCACGCCCGCGCCTCGTCGCCAGCGACCACCAGGACTCACCCGAGCGCTTTGCCCAGGTCGTCCACGAGCACTCCTCTATATATGCGGCCATCGCGGAGGGCGACCAAGTGGCTGCCGCAGCCGCCATGCGCTTGCACCTGAGCAACTCACGACGCCGGTTCGCGGCTTCCGCGCGCGCCTAACCTCCCGCACACCCAACTAAGTAGCACTTAAGCGCGTTTAGCGGGCTCAAACCGCGCACTGCTGCGACTCAGTTGGGTGCGGGAAAACAAAAGAGCCCCGGTCCTAAGACCGGGGCTCTTTCACTTGCGTGCGCGAGGGGGGATTTGAACCCCCACACCCTTTCGGATACTGGCACCTGAAGCCAGCGCGTCTGCCGTTCCGCCACTCGCGCGCAACTTCTTTTTCCGGACTTCCGCTGGTCTCCCAGCTTCGTTTCCTTCAAAAGCAGCGAGATCAAGCATAACGGACAGTCGCCGCAAAACACCAATCGAAAGGTAGGAGGCGTCCCCGAAGAGGCCAGGAGTCCCCCAACAATGGCTTAACCAGGTGAGAATTTCAGCCCTCCCCTCCCGCGCTACCATGGGCCGGAAACGAACTTTTCCGGGTCGCAAGGCGTTGTGGATTAAGGCCATTCCCAGTCAGTCCCAGTAGTATCGGGAAGTGGAAGGGCCGTCAGGCGCGTACTTCGCTGTGTGTGCGGACGGATCAATGGACGGACTATCGGACCAGGCACAACGGGTGCCGCGGCAAGGAAAGGAGAAGGACCATGGGTTTGCTGGATAAAGTCGAGCGCGGCATTGAAAAGGCTGTCCGCAACGTCTTCTCCACGGGGTCGCGGGCACGTGTTGAGCCAGTGGAGATTGCAAGCAAGCTGAGGCGCGAGTTGGACAATAAGTCCATCACCATCGCTGCCGGGCGGACGCTGGCTCCAAATGTCTTTGATGTCCTGTTGAGTGACGAGGACTTTGCCCGGGCCCAGGAATGGGGAACACCATTGGCCGAGGAATTGTGCGACGTCGTCATCCAGCACGTCCGTAGCCAGGGCTACACGCTCCAAGGCGCCGTGCGCATTTCGTTCCGACGCAACGACGAGGAACGTGCCGGTCACTTCGAGATCGCTTCGCGAACAGAGAAGCAGTCAAACGACGGATCAGCACCGGCGCCGTCCCCCAGGGCCAACGTCCCCGCCGCTCCGGTGCGGCAGCCCACGCGCATGCAGCCTGTACTGGACATCGGCGGTCAGCGGTATTCGCTCAACGCCCTGTCCGTGGTGCTTGGCCGCTCCTCCGAAGCCGACATTCTGGTGGATGACACAGGTGTTTCACGGAAGCACCTTGAGGTCCGCACGGAGAATGGCACCACGTGGGCCGTTGATCTCGGCTCCACCAACGGCAGCTACGTTAATGGACATAAAGTGAACGGCAGCGTGGAGCTTACAGACGGCTCAACCATCACGATGGGACGTACCAAGATCATTTTCCGCCTCCTCCCCCAAACCCCGGGTGGTCACGCGTGAACGACATCAGCGAACTGACCATCACAGCGCTTCGCTTCGGATTCCTCCTCCTACTCTGGGTCCTGATTTTCAGCATCGTCACCACCATGCGCCGCGACTTCCAGATAGGCCGCAAGGCTGTCACCGGCGTTCCCACGGCACGGGAAGTCCGCAAGCATCCTGAACTAGCGGCTTCGCCGCCGCCGGCAATCCAGCATGCGCGAACACTTGTAGTTACTGAGGGTCCCCTCAAAGGCACCACGGTCCCCCTGGCGGCCAGCCCCATTCTGCTGGGCCGCGCGCAGGAAGCCACGCTTGTCCTGGAGGACGACTACGCTTCCGGCCGGCATGCACGCCTGTTCCCGCAGGGTAGCCGCTGGTTCATCGAGGACCTGGGCTCCACCAACGGCACCTACCTGGCCGATCAGCAGCTCACCCGCGCATTGCCTGTTGAGCTTGGCGTCCCCGTGAGAATCGGCAAGACGGTCATTGAATTGAGGCCGTAGTCCATGGCCTCCCCCGAGACCCCCAAAGGCCAGGAAAAGCCTGCGGAGCGCCCGCTCATCATGCGCTACGCCGCTCGTTCCGACGTCGGACGGATCCGCTCCAAGAATGACGACTCCGCATATGTGGGTCGCCATCTTGCCGTGGTGGCCGACGGCATGGGCGGTCACGCCGGCGGCGATGTCGCTTCCGCTTCAACGGTTCTGGACATGATCCACCTTGATCATGACGACTATCCGGAGGGTGCGGACACCGTCCTGGCCGACGAGATCCAGACCGCCAATTCCCTTCTTTCCGAGCTCGTGCACCAAAATCCCAAGCTTTCGGGGATGGGCACCACCGTGACAGCCCTGCTTTTGGAGGGCCGCAAGCTCCACTTCGCCCACATTGGCGATTCCCGCGCCTACAGGCTGCGCAACAAGAAGTTTGAACAGGTCAGCATTGACCACACGTTCGTACAGCGGCTCATTGACGAGGGCCGGCTGCGCCCGGAGGAAGCCGAAACGCATCCGCACAAGAACGTCTTGATGCGAGTCCTCGGCGACGTCGATGCCAGCCCCGAGCTGGACCTGGATGTCCTGGATGTGGAACCTGGCGAACGCTGGCTGCTCTGCTCCGACGGACTCAATTACGTTGCCGGCCACGTGGTGGAGCGCATGGTCCGTGAGACCAAGGACCTACGCGAATGTGCTGAGATCCTTGTTGACCTGACCCTTGAAGCCGGCGCCCCGGACAACGTCACCGTGGTGATGTTGGAGATTGCGGAGGAGACCGACGACGACGTCAACACGGCCGCCGTCGACGTCGTTCCGGCAGCGGCGCTTGCCGCGGTTGACGAGCCTGACGCGGTGACGGCCACCAAGTCCGCCGATGATGTGGCTGCGGACAAAGCTGTAGAAGACAGCAAAACCGAGTCGAAGCCCAAAGCCGAGCAGCAGGCAGGCGCTGGATCGTCGTTTAGTGCGGGCAATCCTGACAACAAACAAGACGCGGCTGACGACACTTCAACCGGCGAGTCCACTGAACCTCCTGCCACCACCGACCCGCACCTCGGCGAGCATTTGTCGGCGGAAGTGCTGCGCGAGGAATTGGCCAGTCGGCCTCATGAGCTTGTTGGTGCAGCTGCAACCGCCGCCGAAACGGGCTCCATTCCCACGGTGGCCGGCCGCACTGTGGCACGGAGGGCAGCTACTGTCCTGACACACAAGGCTGAACAGGACCGCCTTGAGGTGGAAGAGCCGCCGCGACGCCGCGTGCGCTGGTTGATGCCTGCGGTTGCAGCGGTGGTTGTCCTGGGTGTGGTGGTGGGCCTCTGGCTTGGCTATGCCTGGACCCAAACGCGCTACTACGTGGGCGAATACGATCAGCGGGTCGCCATCTTCAACGGAATCTCTCAGCGGCTCGGCCCCATTCAACTTTCCCGGCTTGAAGCCGTAACCGATATCAGGGTGGATTCATTGCCGGAATACGGCCAACAGAGCGTACGCCAGACAGTACCGGCGGGCGACCTCGACGGTGCGCAGGACATCGTGGAGAACCTGCGGAACACCGGCAGCGCCTCTGCGAACTGCCCCAGCCCCGCGCCCACGGCCGCGGGCACCGCGTCGGGATCGGCAACCCCTACGCCAGCACCTACGGCCACTGTGCCCATTCCCAGCACGGCCGCCGTCGCCAGCCCCACTCCTTCGCCCGTCCCGACTCCCTGTGAGGCGGCCAAATGATGCAGACTGAGATAGCCCCCAAACCCCGCCGGAACGTTGAGCTGGTGCTCATCGTCCTGGCCCTTGCCGTGGGCATCGGCGCCAGTGCCTTGGTGAGTATCAACTCGGAAGTCGGACTCGATAGCGACTTCTGGTTCCAGTCCAGCCTTTTGGCCGTGGCTGCTTTCGCATTCCACGTCGTCCTCAGGCTGCGCGCGAAGTATGCAGACCCGGTAATACTTCCCATCGTGGTTGCGCTCAATGGCCTCGGCCTGGCGTTGATCCACCGGATGGACGGTCCCGGGGACGATACGGGCAACAACCAGCTCCGGTGGACCCTTATTGCCATGGCGGTCTCCATAGCCGTGATCTGGTTCCTCAAAGACCACCGGATCCTGCGCCGGTTCACGTACATCTCCCTGGCGGTCAGTGCGTTCCTCCTGGTCCTTCCTTTGATCCCCGGCATCTCCGCGGGTGAAATCCTTGGCGCTCGGGTCTGGATCCGCGTTGGGCCCATGACGTTCCAGCCCGGTGAAATCGCCAAGATCACCCTGGCCATATTCTTCGCAGGGTATCTGTCCTCCAACCGGGACCTCATTCTGCTGGCGGGCCGGAAGATCGGCCCCATGCAGTTCCCCCGGTTCAAGGACCTTGGCCCCATGATCACCGCCTGGCTGGTGAGCATCGGCGTCCTCGTCTTCCAGCGCGACCTCGGATCTTCCATCCTCTTCTTCGGCCTGTTCATTGTGATGATTTACGTGGCCACCAGCCGTATCTCCTGGGTGGTCATCGGCCTGCTGCTGATTCTGGGCGGAGGCTTCATTGCTTCCCAGATCTTCTCCCACGTCGCTTTCCGCATCGATAGCTGGATCAATGCCTTCACACCGGAGGTCTTCGGCAGGTCACCCGGCGGTAGCGGCCAGATCGTGGAGGGCTTGTTCGGCATGGCCGACGGCGGCCTGGTGGGCACTGGTCTTGGCCAGGGCCGGCCGGATCTGGTCCCGTTCGCCAACAGCGACATGATTGTGGCCCTCATTGGTGAAGAGCTCGGCTTGATAGGCCTCTTCGCCGTGGTGATGCTGTACATGTTGCTCTTCACCCGCGGTTTCCGCGCAGCTTTGGGCACCCGGGACGCTTTTGGAAAGCTCCTCGCCTGCGGCTTGTCCTTTGCCATTGCCCTGCAATGCTTCGTAGTGATTGGCGGCGTCACCCGGCTCATCCCCTTGACCGGCCT
Organism: Arthrobacter sp. TS-15; assembly: GCF_006964045.1. Taxonomy (NCBI): domain Bacteria; kingdom Bacillati; phylum Actinomycetota; class Actinomycetes; order Micrococcales; family Micrococcaceae; genus Arthrobacter; species Arthrobacter sp. TS-15. Next base: position 116,024 of record NZ_SDXQ01000008.1, read on the forward strand.
CACCACTCCGTTCCTCGCAGCCGGCGGCTCTTCGCTTCTGGCCAACTGGATCATCGTTGGCCTGCTGCTCATGATCTCCAACACGGCCCGCGGCCCGGTGGACACCACCCCCATGGTTAACAAACCGCCCGCAAGCAGCACGCCGGACAGCCGCAAGCCGGCTACAGGACAGACACCCAGCGCACCAACAGAGGCGGTGAAGCAACAATGAACCAGGCTATTCGCAGCAGCTGGATGGCTGCCGTCGCCATGTTCGCGTTGATCTTCGGCGCCATTAGCTACGTTCAGGTGATTGGTGCTGACGACCTCAACGCCAACCCCTGGAACCAGCGCGCTGTTTTGGCATCCTTCTGCAACGAGCGCGGCTCCATCATTGTGGGTGGAAAACCGGTGGTTGAGTCGGTTCCCGGAACGGAGTCCTGCGCCTTCCAGCGCCAGTACAACCAGCCACAGCTGTATGCCGGCATCACCGGATACTTCTCCAAATTCTTTGGTTCCACCGGCTTGGAACAGTCCATGGGGGAAACCTTGGCGGGCAACTCTGATCAGCTGTTCCTGGATCGCATGAGCCAGATGTTCCTCGGTAAAGAGCCCAAGGGAGCATCTGTGGAGTTGACCTTGGATCCTGCCCTTCAGCAGTTGGCCATGGATCTGATTCCTGAAGGCCAGCGGGGCTCCATTGTGGTCACCAACCCCAAGACCGGCGCCATTTTGGCCATGGCTTCCAAGCCGACCTATGATCCCAACCTGATTGCCACCCATGACCGGACCACAGCGGAAGCAAATTATGCACAGCTGAACCAGATTCCGGGTATCAACCTGAACCAGAACGTCAGCGGTCCTACAGGTAACCTGCTTTCGCCCGGCTCGGTCTTCAAGCTCATTGATACTGCTGCGGCACTGAATTCCGGTAAGTACAACAAGGACAGCGAACTCCCGAATCCCAGCAGCCTTCCCTTGCCCGGCAGCAGTGCCAGCCTGCCCAACTATGCCGGCGGCAACTGCAACGTCCGCGAGACAGCGTCCTTCGCGTTTGCCCTGGAGCAGTCGTGCAACACCCCGTTTGCGAGCATTGCACTTGACCTTGGCCAGGACGCCATCAGGGAACAGGCGCAGAAGTTCGGCTTCGGCCAGGATTTCGGTGACCAGCTCAAGCTGCAGCAAGCCATCAGCGTCTTCCCGGAGGACCTGGACCAGGCCCAGTTGGCACAGTCGTCTGTGGGTCAGCGCGATGTGAAGGCCACGCCGCTGCAGATCAACATGATGACGGCGGCCATTGCCAACGGTGGGGTGCAGATGAAGCCCAACCTGGTTGAGGCCATCCGTGCGCCTGATCTTCGGGTCATCAACGAACCCAAACCTGAAAAACTGCGGACCAGCACTACGCAGCCAATCGCCAGCCAGATCACTGAGTGGATGACCAGTGCCGTAGACAATGGCATTGCCAAGGGTGCAGCCGTTCCGGGCGTCAAGGTGGCCGGCAAGACAGGTACCGCCGAGCTCGGCGATTCAGGTTTGAATAACTCATGGTTTACCGGGTTCGCCCCGGCAAACGACCCGCAAGTAGCCGTCACCATTGTCATGGAGAGTGTGGACGTGCTAACCGGGGCCCAGCTAACCAGTCCGAACGCAAAGAAGATTTTTGAGGCGGTGTTGAATAAGTGAGGCCTACTTCAGGAATCACACTCGGCGGCAGGTTCCAGCTGACCAGTCGTATTGCGATTGGCGGCATGGGCGAGGTCTGGAAGGCCAAGGACCAGATCCTGGGCCGGATCGTTGCCATCAAGGTGCTTAAGGAGGAATACACGGGTGACCCCGGCTTCCTCCAGCGCTTCCGTGCCGAGGCACGACACACCGCGCTGCTCAACCACGTGGGCATCGCCAATGTCTTTGACTACGGCGAGGAAGCCGGTTCGGCCTACCTGGTCATGGAGCTTGTGCCCGGACACCCGCTGAGTGGCATCCTTGAGCGCGAACAGGTCCTGTCTCCGGACATGACGCTCTCCATCATTTCCCAGACAGCACGCGCCCTGGCAGTTGCGCACGCGCAGGGTCTGGTCCACCGTGACATCAAGCCGGGCAACCTGCTCATCACGCCGGACAACCGGGTCAAGGTCACCGACTTCGGCATTGCCCGATTGGCAGATCAGGTGCCGCTCACGCAGACCGGCCAGGTCATGGGCACCGCCCAGTATCTGGCTCCGGAACAGGCAACCGGACAGACGGCAACGGGATCCTCGGACATCTATTCGCTCGGTGTCATCGGCTATGAGTGCCTTACAGGCCACCGACCGTTCTCCGGTGAATCGCAGATTGCCATTGCCCTCGCCCAGGTAAACGACGCACCGCCGCCCCTTCCGGAGACGCTGCCCACGCCCGTGCGCGCCCTCCTGATGTCCATGCTGGCCAAGGATCCCAAGAACCGCCCGGCCAACGCCATCAAGCTGGCCGAAGCCGCTGAAGCCATCCGCAACGGTGACATCGCCACGGCGCACGCCGCCGTACCCGGCATGCTGTTGTTCGAATCCACTACCGGGCCCATCACGGCACCGGTGGACACCGCAACGGCACCCACCGGCGTCGTCACCTCGCCTTACGGCAAGGAGCAGTCGACGACGGCGACCTCCGCACTTCCGGTGCTGGGCGCCGGCGCTGCAGGAGCTGCTTTGGGAGCCGCAGCCGCATCTGACAACCCCCTGACGCGGGCGAACGCCTTGGAGGCAGAGCGTCAGCTCACCGACGACGAAGAAGTGGTCTACACCGACGACGAGAACTTCGATGACGCTGAGCCGGAGCGCAAGAAGCGCAGCCCGTGGACGTGGCCTCTGGTGGCCCTGATCCTTCTGGTCCTGTTTGCTTTGGTTGGTTTCCTGATCTCCCAGTCGGGATTCTTCTCGCCGAGCCCCGCGCCCAGCGAGTCCACCACCACCAGCACCAGCCGGAGCGCCAGCCCTACCTCTACGTCGGCCACCCCGACGCCGAGGCCCTCGGAGACCACTGAGGCACCCCAGCCCACGCAGTCGGTTCCCCAGAAGATCAACGTCATTCCTGAGCAGTACCAGGGCCAACCTTTCGAGACGGTGAGCGGTCAGCTTCGCGCTTTGGGTCTTGGAGTGAACGGTCAGGAAGTCTTCGACGACACCGCTCCCGTTGGAATCGTTATTAGCCTCAACCCCACCGGTCCTGTTGACCCGGGACAAACCATCACCGTGACCTACTCCAAGGGCCCGGAATTGGTGGCCGTACCTGCCATCGCGCCGGGAGTTGACGAAGCCCGGGTCCGGCAAGCCATTGAAGGAGCCGGACTGCAGTGGGTGGCAGGAGAACCCGTCAACGGTGCCATCGGCCAGCAGCCGGGAACGTTCGTGCGTTCCTCACCTGCGGCCGGCACCCAGGTGGCAGCGGGCTCAACGGTCACTTACTACCTGTCCAAGGCTCTGGTGCCCACCGAGCCTGAAACTCCCACTTCCACTCCCAGCGGCTCCGCCAGCCCCAGGAACTAAGTAAGCCGCCATGTCAACGCCACGTCCAGGTCCTGCGCACCGAGAGGAGAACACGCCCGTGTCTTCCCAGCGCATCCTCAATTCCCGCTATGAACTTGGCGAGTTGATCGGTCGTGGCGGCATGGCCGACGTTTACCGGGGAACAGACACACTGCTGGGACGCACCATCGCCGTCAAGGTGCTACGCGCCGACCTTGCCCGGGACCCCCAGTTCCAGGCCCGTTTCAAACGCGAGGCCCAGGCTGTCGCCGCGTTGAACCACCCGTCCATTGTGGCCATCTTCGATACCGGGGAATACTCGGTTCCTGGAGGCCCGGGGGAAGACGTGCGTGTCCCGTACATCGTCATGGAGTACGTGGCCGGACGCACGCTGCGCGACATGATCAAGGCCAACGAGCTTGGCGTTGAGGATTCCGTCGGTTTTACCCTGGGTGTCCTCGGCGCTCTCGAATACAGCCACCGCGCAGGCATCGTCCATCGCGACATCAAGCCTGCCAATGTGATGGTCTGTGCCGACACCGGCGATGTAAAAGTCATGGACTTTGGCATCGCGCGCGCCATGGCCGATTCTGCCGCCACAATGACCCAAACGCAGGCCGTGGTGGGCACCGCCCAGTACCTTTCGCCGGAGCAGGCCCGTGGTGAAACGGTGGATGCACGCAGTGACCTCTACTCTGCCGGTTGCCTGCTCTTCGAACTGCTGACCAGCAGGCCTCCGTTCATCGGCGATAGCCCAGTATCGGTGGCCTACCAGCACGTCCGTGAAATCCCGGACCTGCCCAGCGCCCATAATCCCGAAGTTTCCGAGGCACTGGATTCCGTCCTGGTAAAGGCGCTGCAGAAGAGCCGCACGGATCGGTTCCAGGACGCGGCAGCCTTCCGCCGCGCCCTGCGTGCGGCAAGCAATGGCATCCCCGTGCCCGCTGTGGCAGCCAGCGAGGCTCCCACGGACCCCAACGACCTCGTTGATCCTGAAGACCCGGCAACAGAGCTTTTGAGTGCCACGGCCGTGGGCTTCCTCGATGCCAACCAGTTCAAAGATGAGCCTCTTGATCCGCCCCAGGAAGAACCACTTCCCTTGGGCCTCCCTCCGGAACGTGAGCTGCCGGCGGCCCAGAAGTCCCGGCGTCGTGCCTGGGTTGCCACGTTGGTGATCTTCACAATCCTGGTACTGGCTGGCGGCGGTTTCTGGCTCTACAGCCTCATGAACATGCAGCCGCCGCCCCCCGCGAAAATAGCCGTGCCGGTGGTAACAAACATGTCTGAATCACAGGCCATCCAGGAACTGTACTCAGCCAAACTGAAGCCCAAATCAGTTCGCGAGCCAAGCGACACCGTGGCCAAGGACATGACCATTGGGACATCACCGATAGCCGGTGCCTTGTTGGAACAGGATGCTGAAGTCATCCTGAAGATATCCAATGGCCCCAGCTCAGTGATCATCCCGGCGGACATCGTGGGGCGCACTGAACCGGACGCACGCGAAGCTTTGCGGCGGCTCGGCATCACAGGCGAAGTAGTGACCGCCTTGACCCACAGCCCAACTGTCCCCGCGGGCGTAGTGCTCGGCACGGCTCCCGCACCGGGCGGCGCGATCGCCGTGGAAAGCAAAGTGGAGCTGCAGGTATCCACCGGCAAGGTCCTCATGCCGCAGCTGATCGCCTTGCCGTTGGCCGAAGCGGAAGCCGCGCTGAAGGCCAACGGGCTCAACATCGCAGTTGTGGAACAGGAAAACTCGCAGGTTGCAGCTGGGACAGTCACGGCTCAAAGCGATGCCTTCAACACCGAGGTGCCTCAGGGCAAGGTTGTCACTGTCACGGTGGCGAAGGCCCCGGCTCCACCACCCACACCTACTCCCACGCCGACTCCCACGGAGACTGAGAAGCCGACCCCGACGCCTAAGCCCACCAAAAAGTAAGGAACCTCACCTACTGCTTGATGAGTGGACTCAGTTTCGAGGCTCGTTCGGCCGCACCGGTCATGCCCAGGGACTCCAACCAGTTGCCCAGCATCTGATACCCGCCTTCGGTGAGCACCGATTCCGGGTGGAACTGGACGCCGCAGAGGGGAGCGGTCTTGTGCTGCAGACCCATCACCACTCCGTTGGTTGTCTCGGCGGTGATTTCCAAAACGTCCGGGATGGAGTCCCGAACCGCCGCCAGGGAGTGGTAGCGGGTTGCCGTCACGGGCGACGGGAGACCAGCAAAGACACTCTTGCCTTCGTGCTGGACGGGTGAGGTCTTGCCGTGCATGAGTTCCGGTGCGTGTGTCACCACTCCGCCGTAGGCCTCGGCCAGGGCTTGATGTCCCAGGCAGACACCGAACATGGGCTTGGCGGCCTCGCCACACCACTTGATGAGCTCTATGCAGACTCCTGCTTCGGCTGGCGTACCCGGGCCGGGGGAGACCAGGACGCCGTCGCGGCTTGCTGCCAGCTCTATGGCCTCTGCCAGCGTCACGTCGTCGTTGCGGACCACCGTTGTTTCGGCACCGAGTTCCTGGAGGTACCCCACCAAGGTGTAAACGAAGCTGTCGTAGTTATCCACTACAAGGATTTTTGTTGTGCTCATGGCTGCTGCACTGAACCAATCGTTGAGTCGGTCAAAGTGGTGAATTGGGAGAACCACGGGAAGAGGAACTCCACCATCAGTACCAGGGCTACGCCCACCAGTACCAAGGATGTCAGGATCCGCACCCACAAGGGTCCCGGCAGATTGCGGAAGATCCACGCGTACATTGGTTACCCCTTTCCGTGTGCCCGGGCTACTTGGGCGGCGATTTCCGACGGCGGCCCGGCTGAGGCAGGTTGCCAACTATCCAGCATCGAGTAAGCGATGATGCGTTCCTGTGCACCAAACCTCGGGTTGCAACTGGTCATGGTGAGGATACTTTCCGTGGGCTGGACTCCCGCTTCGGTGGGAACGGGCATCAGGACGTCCGTACGGTCCGGGAGGACGATCTGGTTGTTGCGGAAAACGTAGGTGTAGTAGCCGTCTGCCGTCTGGATGTAGATCTTGTCTCCGGGAACCAATGTGTGGATGTTGTCCAGGACTGCACCGTGGGTTTGACGGTGGCCAGCTACCGCAAAGTTGCCCGGCGCGCCAGGCATGCTGGTGCTTCCGTAGTGGCCCAATCCCAAGGTGTCCAGAACGTCCGAGCCCGTGCCTTCGATGATGGGGCGTGTGTAATCCGGGCCGAAACGGGGGATGTACATGATCCCGATCATTCCCGCGTAGGCGGGCGCCGGTGTAACCACCGGAGGTCCATAATCCACGGGGGAGGCAGGCGCCGCAGGGGTTATGGGGCCGGAGAATTCCTGAGCAAAGCTCTTGACCGCTTCTGTCTGCTTGGCGTCAGCTTCCACGTTGGTCCACCATAGTTCCCAGCCCACAAAAAGGAGGAGCACTATGCCTGCCGTAATCAGCAGTTCACCCAGAATCTGACTGATCTTACGGACAACGTCAGAGGCCCGGAGTCGCTTGCGTGGGCGCAGTTCGTGCCCATGGCTGGCGGACGGCATGGCGGAGGCCGCCGTCTGCTGCTGATGCGCCACAAGGTCTCCTTGCATAGGGCGCGGGCGGCACAGGCGGACCCCCGGTTGCGGCTAGACTTGACAGCTAGAACCAACCCGGAACGCCGTGTGGCCGTTAACCGCTGGAATTTTCCTTCCTGCAGGATATCAAGGCTGGCGGAAACGGGTATTAAACCGAACAGCCAGGAGGATCCGTGCCCGAGTCCAAGCCCCGCAAGCGGCCTGCCCGTCAGGCCCAGCAGACTTCCGCAGCACAGCAGTACAAGCCCAACCCGGTTTGGTACAAGGCTGTCATGTTCGGCCTGATGATCCTCGGCTTGGTCTGGATCATTACTTTCTACATTACCGAGGGCCAGTTCCCCGTCCGCGAGTGGGCCTCGTGGAATATCGTGGCCGGCTTCGGCATAGCGATCGTCGGATTCCTGATGACCACACGCTGGCGCTCCTAGGAATTCCGCACCTCACATTTCCGTGCCCGTGAACGTCTACAAGATATGAGAAGCCGGCACGCAACCTTGGATTCCCCGCTGGGGCAGTTGACTTTGACTGCCCGCGGGGAATTTTTGACGGGGATCTTCTATGAGGGTCACTGGCATATGCCTTCGGAGGACTACTTTGGGGATCAGACCGGGATGGACGATCCGGTGTTCGCACGGACTCGGACCGAGCTCACCGAGTACCTGAATGGTCATCGGACTATGTTCGATGTTCCTTTCGAGGCAGTCGGAAACCCGTTTCAAGAGAAGGTCTGGGAACGACTGCAACATATTCCGTTCGGTGAAACCGTCAGCTACGGGCAGCTGGCCGCAGAACTGGGGGATCCCCATCTGGCTCAGGCGGTGGGCTCTGCTGTGGGACGCAATCCCATCAGCATCGTCATTCCTTGCCACCGCGTGGTGGGGCGTCATGGTCAACTCACCGGGTACGCAGGTGGGCTTCGGAATAAACGGTTCCTCCTGGAATTGGAAGAGCCGGTAGAGGTGCGGGAGGGCAAGCTGTTCTGATGAAGCCCAGGCAGATGGTCGACAAGAAGCCGTTCGAATCCGTGGTCCATGAACATGGCACCACAGTGCTTCGGGTGTGCCGTGCCATTCTTGGCGTGCACGACGCCGATGATGCATGGTCAGATACGTTCCTGGCTGCCCTTCAGGCATACCCGGCACTGCCTCCCGAAGCGAATGTTGAAGCCTGGCTGGTCACCATCGCCCACCGGAAGTGCATCGACCATGTACGGGCCGGTACCCGCCGTGCCCTGCCGGTTGACCTTCCACCTGAGCAAGCGTCCAGTCTCGGGATTCCTGGTGACGGCCACGATGAACTGCTTGAGGCCCTTGCGGGTCTTCCCACGAAGCAGCGCCAGGCGGTGGCCTACCACTATTTAGGGGGCCTTCCCTATAAGGATGTTGCTGCTTTGTGGGGCGGCACCGCCGAGGCTGCCCGTCGCGCCGGAGCTGACGGCGTGAAGTCTCTCCGCTCTGCCCTCGCCTCCCACCAGTCGCTGGCCCGCACATCCTCGAAAGGTGACATCTGATGACCCTTGAACTCAGTCCCGATCACGCCGAGGTTCTTTCGCTCCTCCATCCCTTGGACATCGGGCTCGAACCGGCCATTGCCAGCCTTCATGCCCGCTTGGCGCGCGACGCTCAGCTCACCCACACTTTGGACGTTGCTTACAGGATTGTGGACTCCCCGCTGGGTAAGCTCCTTTTGGCTGCTACGGACCGGGGAATTGTCCGTGTCGCTTTCGAGCTGGAAGACCACGACTCCGTCCTTCAGTTTCTGGCAAGCACTGTCAGTCCGCGCATTCTTCAGGCTCCGGCACGTTTGGATGACGCCGCCCGTGAACTCGACGAGTACTTCAAGGGCACCAGGACGGAGTTCGATCTCACGCTGGATTTCCGGCTATCCCGCGGTTTCCGTCTCAATGTCCTGCGTCACCTGCCTCGGATCCCTTATGGCAGCACAGCCAGCTATGCCCAAGTGGCCCAGGCAGCCGGCAGTCCCAATGCTGTCCGGGCTGTCGGAACCGCTTGTGCTACCAACCCCTTGCCCCTCATTGTGCCCTGCCACCGGGTAGTAAAGTCTGACGGCAATTTCGGTGGCTACCTTGGTGGAAGCGAGGCCAAACGCGCACTGCTCCGCCTTGAGGCGGCGGCATGAGCGACGACGCTTTGTTTCCGCGGGAGCTCGTTCAGCCGGAAAGGCACGACGCCGGTCCCCGCCTGATTGCGCCCGGGGCCGTCCATGTTCCTGCTTGGCTTACCCTTGAGCAGCAACGATGGATAGTAGCCCGCTTTGGCGAATGGACCCAAGGGCCGGTTCCCCTCCGTGCCGCTACTCTTCCGGGCGGACATCAAATGTCGGTGAGAACTGTGTGCTTGGGTTGGCATTGGCAGCCTTACCGTTACACACGGGAAGCCACTGACGTCAATGGCCGTCCCGTGCTCGATTTCCCGGACTGGATGGTGCGCCTGGGGCGGAAAGCAGTGCAAGCGGCCTACTCCTCAGGCTATGAGGGCGTTGAAAGTGACGAAGCGCTGAGCGCACTGGCGAACAAGTACACGCCCGACGCCGCGCTGGTGAACTTTTACGACGACGGTGCCGCCATGGGAATGCATCAGGACAAGGACGAGCGTTCCAACGCCCCTGTGGTCTCCCTGAGCATTGGTGATACGTGCCTGTTTAGGTTTGGCAATACCCAAACCCGGACCAAGCCATACACAGACGTTGAGCTTCGGTCGGGAGACCTCTTCGTCTTTGGAGGACCGTCCAGGTTTGCTTATCACGGGATCCCCAAAGTTTTCCCAAAAACGGCGCCGGATGGCTGCGGCCTCTCGCAGGGACGGATCAATATCACTATGCGAGTCACGGGCTTGTCATGATGCCGGGGTCCCACCTCAAAAATGTCCGAGGCTCCGGGGAGAATATTCCCGAAAGCTGAATTACCGCCTTGGCCCTCGAGTTGGCCGGCATCGAAGGAGCGTGCATGACCGCGGATAGTGGCATAGTCGTGGGTGAGGATGGTTTGGCGCGTCCGCTGTGGGCGTCCTCGGATCCCCTCATGCAGGCCTACTACGATCACGAGTGGGGAATGCCCGTCCGCGATGAGCAGGGCATGTACGAGCGCATCAGCCTCGAAGCGTTCCAAGCGGGTTTATCCTGGGCAACCATTCTTCGGAAACGGGATGCCTTCAGGGCAGCGTTCCTGGACTTCCATCCGGAGAGTGTCGCGGCCTTCACCGAGGCCGATGAGGAACGGCTCATGCTCGACGCCGGAATTGTGCGCAACCGATTGAAAATCAAAGCGGCCATCACCAACGCCAAGGCCACCATCGCGTTGCGCGAAGAGGGCGGTCTTGTGGACTTCGTCTGGTCGTTCCAGCCGCACACCACTCCCAAACCCACCACCATGGCGGACATCCCTACCACCTCGCCGGAGTCGATCGCCTTGTCAAAGGCATTGAGGAAGAAGGGTTTCGCTTTTGTGGGACCCACCACGATGCATGCCCTCATGGAAGCCGTGGGAATCATTGACACCCACTTGATGGACAGTCATCGGCGGGGGACCTCCGGGGTATGGGTCTAACCCGAACCCCGGCGGGCCTGCGGCCCCGATAGTCCACAGAGCTGTCCACAGAAGTGTGTAACTTTATCCACAGGCGTGGATAACTTCTGTGGACATCCACGTACCAGGGTCCATTATTGGTGCCAGTCCGGCGATCCGAGGGCACAGGGCATCCAACTCCACTTATGCCCACTGTGTATTGCGCTGTGGATAGTCCACCAAGCTTCACTAGGAATTCAGCACTTTAGGATTGTCGGCTTCGCCAAATGCGCTCTTTGGAGTGCTTCTTGACTTACATCCACCACCTGCGCGCTATGCCGCCGTCTTGATGAGCGGCGGGAAAGTTACCCACTTAACAACAGCCCCCTGCACACAAGTTATCCACAGCTGGGGAAAAACTTGTGGGTTTCGACTCCGGGATCCCTGGTTTGCAGGCGAACAGGAGACCCTTGTTCCCTCTGAACTACAGCTATGTAAGTTATTAACACTGTTGATAAGCCTGTTGATACTCGGCTCTCCACGGCGTCATTAACAGGCTTGTCCACAGATGCTGGTGAAGTCGCCCTTTTGTCCACATTTCCGTTGCCGCGGGGGACAAAGTTATCCACACGTGTGGAGAAACCCATGCCTTTCGGGGGATATCTTGCAATTTGACGAGTCCTCGGACGGCCAAGGTGGATAACTACATGCGTGTAAGTTACACACACTGTGGATAACACCTGTGGATAAGGTCTCGGAGTACGGTGGTGGCATGAAGAGCGATCATAAGAAGCTGATACCCAGTTACAGGGCCAGCCACGGGCACTTTTCGGTCATCACGGTTCCCGTTATGCAGTACCTGATGATCGACGGTCACGGGGACCCCAACACAGCCCAGTCCTATAAGGATGCGCTAACAACGCTGTATCCAGTCGCCTACGCTTTGAAGTTCCTCAGCAAGCGCGAGCTCGGCCAGGATTACACAGTGATGCCGCTGGAGGCGCTGTGGTGGTCCGATGACATGGATTCATTCACCCTTACCAGGGACAAGTCACGCTGGGACTGGTCGCTGATGAATATGGTCCCCGAGTGGATAACCAGGGAACACCTGAACATAGCGCGGGAGACGGTCGCCACGAAGGGGGAAGGACCCGTTGTGGAGGCTCTCCGTCTGGAACCGTTCAACGAGGGTTTGAGCGTGCAGACACTACACGTAGGTCCGTATGACGATGAAGGACCAGTGCTGGAGGAGATGCACAACAAATTCATTCCGGAACAGCAGTTGGTGATGACCGGCAAGCACCACGAAATTTATCTCAGCGATCCTCGGCGCACCGCACCGGAGAGGCTCAAGACCATCCTGCGCCAGCCCGTCATGAAGGCCGGAGAGGCCAGCTAACCTGCAGTGACGCGGAACCAGGTGACCACGGCCAGCAGGCCCGCTACCAAAACGAGTCCTCCAGCCTGGAGAAGTGCTTGGTTTTTGCCCTTGGGAGCATAGGCGATCGCTGCAGCAGCAAGGCCACCGGTGATCAACCCACCCAGGTGGGCCTGCCACGCAATGCTGGGCACGAAGAAGCCAATGGCGCCATTGATGGCGATCAAAATCCACAGCTGCTTGGTTTCTCCACCCCTATGGCGCTGCACAACAAGCATGGCGCCGAAGAGGCCGAAAATGGCACCGGAAGCACCCACTACTCCCACCGGCGGGAATGTGGGAGTCAGGGCAAGGAAGCCCACGGAACCGCCAATTGCGGAAATAAGATACACAGCCAGGAATCGGATCCGCCCGAGCAAAGGCTCAAGGGCCTGTCCGAAGATCCACAGCGTATACATGTTCAGGACGATATGGAGCAGGAAACCCTGCGAGTGCAAAAACGCTGCCGTGACCATGCGCCATGGCTCACTGACAGCAAAAATGTTGGCGAACGCAAAATTCTCGAAGACCGCGTCACCGGGCACAATCCACTGAAGGACATAAACCAGTGCGCACAAGCCGATGATCACGTACGTCACCAAAGGCCGGCCTACTGCCAAGGCTCCGCCATACGGGGAGCGGTATGTCGGCGTCGTACGTTTTTGTTCGTTGACGCAGTCAACGCATTGGAACCCGACGGCGGCCGCCCGCTGGCACTCGGGGCATGCAGGGCGCCCGCAGCGCTGGCACCGCACATAGGAGGGCCTGTCCGGGTGCCTGGGGCACACCGGAATTTCAGCGGACGGCTCGGCCGACGGAATTCCGTAACTCATGGGCTCTGGTTCAGTGTGTGACTAGAGCTGTTCGATGTCGATGCTGTTGATGACGACGTCCTCAACCGGGCGGTCGCCCATGCCGGTGCGGACGGACTCGATCGCATCCACAACCTTGCGGGATTCCTCATCCGTGACCTCGCCGAAGATGCTGTGCTTGCCGAACAGCCAGTCGGTGTTCACGGTGGTGATGAAGAACTGTGACCCGTTGGTGCCCTTGCCCATCTGGATGCCGGCGTTGGCCATAGCCAGCTTGTACGGAGCGTTGAAGGTCAGTTCCGGGTGGATTTCGTCGTCAAACTGGTAGCCGGGGCCACCCACGCCGCGACCCAGGGGATCGCCGGCCTGGATCATGAAGTCTTTGATGATCCGGTGGAAAATAGTGCCGTTGTAAAGGGGGGTACCGGTCTTGTCTTCGCCGGTTTCCGGGTGGTTCCAGGACTTTTCGCCCGTGGCCAGGCCAACAAAGTTGGCGACCGTCTTGGGGGCGTGGTTGCCGAAGAGGTCAACCTTGATGTCGCCGAGGCTCGTGTGGATCGTTGCTTTTGCGGTTGCGATGGTCATGGCCCCATTCTTCCATGCAGGGTCAACGCCCGTCCGGCCGTAAAGCCGGTTCCGCGCTGGGTGAAATCCTGGACGTTCTCGGACAGATGAATAGCCGGTGTTCCACAAGCGACGTAGGCTAGCAACAAACGAGCATGTGTATCGGGAGGTAGTTGTGAAGAAATCAGACCGTATTGCCCGCGAACTCGAACAATCAGTCACGGCCGGTGTGGATAACGCCCGCGACTGGGCTGCACCGCGTGTGGAAGCAGCCGTGAATTGGGCTGTTCCGCGTATCCAGCACGGCATTGATAGCGCTTCGCCCAAGATTCAAGAGGGTCTGAAGTCCGCTGCGCACAACCTCGCTGACGGCGTTGCAGTTGTCACACCGCGGATTCAGGATGGGCTGGCGCACCTCGCGCCGAAGATCCATGACGTGGTGGAAGACGCCACACCCAGGATCCAGGAGACGCTCAACAGGGCTACCCCGGCGCTCGGCCATGCACGGGACAAGGTGGTGGACGAATACCTCCCCAAGCTGTCCGAGCAGTTGGGACAGGCATCGGTAGCGGTCCACCACGTCCTAGAGAATGCCCCCGCGCAGGTTGATGCTGTGGCACAGAAGCTGGTTGATTCCGGCGTTGTCCACAGCGTTCAGGAGCAAGCCCAGGCCACCGGCAAGCAGATCAAGGCTGTGACGGACCAAGCCAGCAAGGCGGTCTCCTCTGCATTGGTGAAGGAACAGCCCAAGCCCAAGAAGCGCGGATGGCTGATCGTAACGGTCATTGCCGCCGCCGCTGCTGCCGGTGTTGCTGCCTGGAAGGCTTCCAAGCCGGTTGAAGATCCGTGGAAGACGCCTGCTCCGGTCACACCGACGCCTGCTCCTGTTCCTGCAGCGGCTCCGGCAGTTGCTGAGCCCAAGGCTGCGGACATCACACCGGAGGAAGCCGCAGCTGAGGCAGAGCAGGCAACCAAGGATGCCTTCAAGAACGTCGAGGACTCCACGGAGAAAGTGGCGACGGACGCAAAGACCGCCGTCAAGAACATCGCGGCCAGCCTGCACAAGGACACCGATGGCAAGGAGTCAGATGCCAAGGGTGCACAGAACTAAACACTGACTCACCGCCTCGAAGTGGGGCAAAGAACGTCAAACACTGAAGGGATCCCGGCGATTGCCGGGATCCCTTCAGTGTTTGCCGCCTTGTCATCAATGCCTCCATCACCTGCCCGGGCACGGGTGTTAGATTTATGGTGATGTCAGCCGATAGACCCCTAGCGGGTTCCCTTAAGGATGCTCCGGAACCTCCCGGCGTATCCATCGTTATCCCGGCGTATAACGAGGAAAGCGTCATTCGCCAGTGCCTCATCGCGGCCATCTACCAGTCGGTTCCCGCGCAAGAGATCATTGTGGTGGATAACCTGTCCACAGACCGCACGGCCAGAATAGTGCGCCAGATGCAACAGGAATACCCTGAAAGCCCCATCCTGCTCATGCGGCAGGAGGCCGCGCAAGGTCTCATCCCCACCCGTAACCACGGGCTGAACAACGCCTCAGGGGACGTCGTAGGCCGCATCGACGCTGACTCAGTCCTTGAACCGGACTGGGTGGAACAGGTCCAAAAGGCCTTCACGGATCCCTCGGTAGCCGCTGCCACAGGTCCAGTGGTCTACTACGACATGCCAATGCGCCGGTTCGGGCTCAAAGCGGATGACAAGATGCGCCAGCTCATGCTCCGCCTGGCCAAGCACCAGTACCATTTCCTCTTCGGCTCCAACATGGCCCTTCGACGCTCGGCATGGGAAACCATCCGTGATGAAGCGTGTTTGGACCCCAACGACGAGATGCACGAGGACATTGATCTTTCGCTGCACCTGTTCGAGCACGACCTCAAAGTGCAGTACCTACCCCAAATGGTGTCCGGGATGTCTGCCCGCCGACTTGAGGACTCACCCAGGGACTACCGCTACTACGTCCAGCGCTTCGATCGGACCTACAAGGCTCACAACGTCAAGAAGATGGCTTTGAAGGCACCTATGGTGGTGTTCTTCTCGGTGTACTTTCCGGCGAAGCTGCTGCGTGCCATCCACACGGCCAACTCGGGGCAAGGCACCCGCCGCGGCGGAGTCTAAACGCCCGACGGCGGCACCTTAGTCTGCGCCCAGTTCGGCTTCGCGTCGGTCTGCTTCCGGCCTGCCACGCCGCTGACCGGCTACAACCACGGCCAGCCCTACAAGGATCAGCGCCAACCCCGCATAAGTACCGGCAGGCAACGTTTCATTCAGGAAGATGGCCGCCAAAAGGGCAGCACCTGGAATCTCCAGCAGGATGATCATGGACACCAGTAGCGGGCTCATCGTAGCCAGTAGATGGTTAAAGGCCGTGTGCCCCACCAGCTGCGCACACACGGTGATGGCGATAATGCCAAGCCAACCGCCGGCGTCGAACCCTGAGAGTGGCTGGGCAGTGAACAAAGCCAGCATGGCCACAATCGCCGCACACATGCCGTAGCAAAGTGTGGTGTACGTTCCAGTCCCCATGGACTGCCTCGCCTTGCCACCGGCCAACGTGTACAGGCCGGCCAGGGCGCCGCCCGCAAGTGCCAGGAGGTCACCGAGGAGCGCTTCCGGGGACGAGCCCATATCGAATCCAGTAATCGCCACCACGCCGCCAAAAGCAATGCCCAGCCCCGCCAGGACAGGCCAACGGTGCCGGGTGCCCCGGAACACCTGGAACACGGCGATCCACCCCGATTGCAGGCATACCAGGGCAGTAGCCGCAGCCACCGATGTCAGCTGCAGTGCCGTGATGAAACAAGCGAAATGGAAGGCCAGCGCCACGGCAGCCACGGCAGACCAACCAAACTCACGCCGCGTGATCCTCCCGAACGCTTTCGGTTCCCGAATGATGACGGGGCCCGCCATCACCACGGCACCTATTGCGTTACGCCAGAATGCGATGGCCAGTGCGGTCACCGAAGTGGCACCAAGCGTGCCGGCAATGAGCGGGCCGGAGGAGGCAACACCCAGGACGCCGAGCGCAGCAATGAGAAGGGTCACGGATCCACCCTAGTGTGATTGAAGGTGGCCCTTCCTCCCACGCAGCTTTAGCCCGCCGCAAATTTCGAATACATAGAATTCCGACGACTTGGGAGGAAGGGCTTAAATGCAAAAGTCCCGGTCATTTCTGACCGGGACTTTCCTTATGGTGGAGGCACGGGGACTCGAACCCCGAACCCCCTGCTTGCAAAGCAGGTGCGCTACCAATTGCGCCATGCCCCCATAAGAAGCAACCCGTCAATCATACCCCATGTCAGGACTGGAATTTACCAATCCGCACCGGGCTCTTCGGCTAGTCCACCGTATCGGTTGACTTGCTCCAGACATCCTTCCGGGCTTCGGATTCCTGGGCCTTTTTATAGACCAGGACGCCTGCGACAGCAGCTGCTACAACTACCAGCAACTTCTTCACAAGCACCTCATTCCGGTTCAGTTTTACCTGAACCTCTTTGTGGTTCCGTGGGCGTACCAGGACTTGAACCTGGGACCTCTTCGTTATCAGCGAAGCGCTCTAACCGCCTGAGCTATACGCCCCGATGCCTCATCGGGCCGAGATATGACTGTACAGCACATCCCGGCCCGATCTCAAATCGAGGCATTTCCCCGGTGTAATTCCGCCTATTTCGGCTGATTTCCGGGAGTTTTTGCTAGTCGTCAGTCAGGGTGACGCCGACGCCACCAACCAACGTTGCGGAAATGTTATACAGCACGGCCGAAAGCATGGACAGCGCAGTCAACAGAACCACGTTCACTACAGCAATGATGGTGGCAAAAGATGCCACTTGGCCGAGTGAAGCAATCTTCTTGAGTTCGAACCCGCTGCCCTCGGAGCCTGCCAGGGTGCCAAGGAGGCTGTCCACCTGGTCAAAGATGCCCGTGAGATCCAACACAGTCCACAAGACGATTGCTGCAACCACGGTGACGATGCCCAAAGCAACAGACAACAGGAATGCCATCTTTAGGACCGACCACGGGTCAACCTTGCTGACAAGGAGCCGTGCGCGGCGAACCTTGGCCTTGGGAGCCGGCTTCACCAAGCCGGGCCCACCCTGCGAGGGACGCTGGGCAGGGGTGCCGGCCGGGCGCTGGCCGGGCTGTGCAGGCCGCTGTCCGGGGGCCCCAGCGGGACGCTGACCGGCCTGTGCCGGGCGTTGTCCGGGAGCGCCGGAAGGACGCGGAGCGGAATTAGCTCCGCTCGCGGGCCGCGCTCCGGCACCGGATCCCGCGGACCCGGTTCCAGGGCGCTGCTGGGGACGTGCAGGCGTTCCCGACTGCGTGTTGCCTGATGGCTGCCGGAGTCCGCCGGGGACACCTGTGCTCGGCTTGGGATATGAGTCGGAATTACTCACTCGTTACCTCCGGTGTTGTCTTCGTTCAGCTCCGCGCCCGTTTCGATTTCCGGGTCTGCGTCGTTTTCCGTATCGGCCGTCACGGTCGCCTCAGAGGCGCCGTCGTTTGCAGCCAACGTTACGTCATCGTCGAGTCCGTCCTCGGACTCTTCGCTTTCCAAGCCGCGTTCGCTGTTGCGCGCAACCTCGATGATGCGGTCATTCTTATCCGGCTTCGCAAAGATGACGCCCATGGTGTCGCGGCCCTTGGCAGGGACGCCGGTCACTGCCGAGCGGACCACTTTGCCACCCTCCATGACCACCAGAACCTCGTCTTCTTCCTGCACGATCAAGGCGCCAACAAGGTCACCACGGTCTTCGGCAAGTTTGGCTACCTTGATGCCCAGGCCACCACGGCCTTGGAGTCGGTACTCATCAACGGCAGTCCGCTTGGCGTATCCGCCCTCGGTGACGATGAACACGAACGAACCATCCTGGACCACGTCTGCGGCCAGGAGTTCGTCGTCTTCACGGAACTTCATACCCGTCACACCGGAGGTGGCACGACCCATGGGACGCAGAGCATCATCGGTGGCCGTAAAGCGGATGGACTGGCCCTTGCGGGACACCAGGAGCAGGTCATCGGTTTCACTGACCAACTGGGCGGATACCAGTTCGTCCTCGTCGCGCAGGTTAATGGCAATGACACCGGCTGTGCGGTTGGTGTCGTAATCCTCCAACCGGGTCTTCTTGACCAAACCATTCTTGGTGGCAAGCACCAGGTAAGGGGCCTGCTGGTAGTCCCGCAGGTCAAGGACCTGGGCAATGTGCTCATCCGGCTGGAAAGCCAGCAGGTTGGCTACGTGCTGGCCCTTGGCGTCGCGTCCGGCTTCAGCCAATTCGTAAGCCTTTGCCCGGTACACGCGTCCAAGGTTGGTGAAGAACAGCAACCAGTGGTGGGTGGTGGTCACAAAGAAGTGCTCCACCACGTCGTCGCCGCGCAACTGTGCACCCTTGATGCCCTTGCCGCCGCGCTGCTGCGAACGGTAGTTATCACTACGAGTGCGCTTGACGTATCCGCCGCGAGTGATGGTGACAACCATTTCCTCTTCAGGGATCAGGTCTTCCATGGACATATCGCCATCGAAGCCCATCAGGATATGCGTCCGGCGATCGTCTCCATGCTTGGCAACGATCTCGGCGAGTTCTTCGCTGATGATCTGACGCTGGCGCTCTTCCGAAGCCAGGATCGAGTTGTACTCCAGGATCATCGCTTCGAGTTCCGCGTGGCGGTCCTGGATCTTCTGGCGTTCCAAGGCAGCCAAACGGCGCAGCTGCATGTCCAAAATGGCGCGGGCCTGGAGTTCGTCGATCTCCAGCAACTCCATGAGCCCTTCGCGGGCAGCTTCGGTGGTGTTGGAGGCGCGAATAAGGGCAATAACCTCGTCCAGCATGTCCAAAGCCTTGAGGAGTGCACGCAGAATGTGCGCTTCTTCCTCGGCCTTGCGCAGGCGGTACCGGGTCCTGCGTGCAATGACGTCCATCTGGTGAGCCACCCAGTGCCGGATAAAAGCATCCAGGCTCAAGGTGCGCGGAACGCCGTCGACAATTGCCAGCATGTTCGCCGAGAAGTTGTCCTGCAGCTGCGTGTGCTTGTACAGGTTGTTCAAGACCACCTTGGCAACGGCATCGCGCTTGAGCACGATCACCAGGCGCTGACCGGTACGGCCGGAGGTTTCATCGCGGAGGTCCGCGATACCCGAAATCTTGCCGTCCTTGACCAGCTCGGCAATCTTGATGGCCAGGTTGTCCGGGTTGGCCTGGTAGGGCAGCTCGGTCACCACCAGGCAGGTACGGCCCTGAAGTTCCTCAACATTGACCACTGCGCGCATGGTGATGGAGCCACGGCCGGTGCGGTAGGCGTCTTCGATGCCCTTGTGGCCGAGGATGGTAGCGCCCGTGGGGAAGTCAGGTCCCTTGATTCGCAGCAGCAGAGCCTCGAGAAGTTCTTCCCGTGTGGCCGTCGGGTTCTCAAGCGCCCACTGCACACCGTCGGCAACTTCGCGCAGGTTGTGCGGTGGAATGTTGGTGGCCATACCGACGGCGATACCCGAGGAGCCGTTGACCAGCAGGTTGGGGAAACGCGCCGGCAGGATAGTGGGTTCCTGGTTCTTGCCGTCGTAGTTGTCCTGGAAGTCGACGGTTTCCTCGTCGATGTCGCGGACCATTTCCATGGCCAGCTGAGCCATCTTGGTTTCGGTGTAACGCGGTGCAGCAGCGCCGTCGTTACCGGGCGAACCGAAGTTACCCTGGCCCAGCGCCAGCGGGTAACGCATGGTCCAGTCCTGGATCAGGCGGACCAAGGCGTCGTAGATCGCCATGTCGCCGTGCGGGTGGTAGGTACCCATGACGTCGCCAACAACGCGTGCGCACTTGTTGAAGGAGCGGTCAGGGCGGTACCCGCCGTCGAACATTGCGTACAGAACACGGCGGTGGACCGGCTTGAGGCCGTCGCGGACGTCCGGGAGGGCACGGCCGACGATGACGGCCATGGCGTAGTCCAAGTAGGACCGCTGCATCTCGGTCTGCAGGTCAACCTGCTCCACGCGGTCAGTCAGCACATCACCCTCGAGAACAACATCCTCGACGTCGTTCGATTCCGGGACTTCGGGAGTTTCGTCACTCATAATCTAAGGTTTCCGTTTCAGGTATATGTCAGTTCTGGAATATTCAGTTGCCCCTGTGGGCCCCTAGATATCGAGGAACCTGACGTCCTTGGCGTTCTGCTGAATGAAGTTACGACGCGATTCGACGTCCTCGCCCATCAGGACGGAGAAGGTCTGATCTGCGGCCAGGGCGTCATCCATGGTGACCTGCAACAGGGTGCGACGATCCGGGTCCATGGTGGTGTCCCACAACTCGGTGTAGTCCATCTCGCCCAGGCCCTTGTAGCGCTGGATGCCGTTGTCCTTGGGCAGGCGCTTGTTCATGGACGCACCCTTACGGATGGTTTCGTCGCGTTCGCGGTCGCTGTACACGTAGTCGTGGGCGGCGTTTGACCACTTGATCCTGTAAAGCGGCGGTTGGGCCAAGTACACGTAGCCGTTCTCGATGAGCGGACGCATGTAACGGAACAACAGTGTCATCAACAAGGTGGTGATGTGCTGGCCATCGACATCAGCGTCGGCCATCAGAACGATCTTGTGATAGCGAAGCTTGCTGATGTCGAAGTCCTCGCCGATGCCAGTGCCGAAGGCGGTGATCATTGACTGGACTTCGGCATTACCCAAAGCCTTGTCCAAACGAGCGCGCTCCACGTTCAGGATCTTGCCACGCAGTGGAAGGATGGCCTGGGTCTCCGGGTTGCGGCCACGTTTGGCCGAGCCGCCGGCGGAGTCACCCTCCACGAGGTAGACCTCGCAGCGCGAAGGATCCTTGGACGAGCAGTCGGACAACTTACCGGGCATGCCAAACGACTCCAGCGGGCTCTTCCGCCGGGCATTGTCGCGGGCTTTACGAGCGGCCATACGTGCTTGGGCAGCCGAAATGGCTTTGCGGATCACGTCGCGGGCCGGGCCGGGGTTACGTTCCAGCCAGTCACCCAACTGATCCGTGACAACACGCTGGACGAAGCCCTTAACCTCGGAGTTGCCCAGTTTGGTCTTGGTCTGGCCTTCGAACTGCGGTTCGGAAAGCTTCACCGAAATGACGGCGGTCAGACCTTCACGGATGTCATCACCGGTAAGGTTGTCTTCCTTTTCCTTGATGATGCTCTTCTCGCGCGCATAGCGGTTGATGAGCGAGGTCATCGCGGCACGGAAGCCTTCTTCGTGCGTTCCGCCCTCGTGAGTGTTGATGGTGTTTGCATACGTGTGGACGCTTTCCGAGTAAGCGGTGGTCCACTGCATGGCGACCTCGACGGCGATGTGCCGCTCGGTGTCTTCAGTTTCGAAAGCGATGACGTCCTCGTGGACAATCTCCACCTTCTTGTTCGAGTTCAGGTGCTTGACGTAGTCCAGCAGACCGTCCGGGTACTGGTACACAACGGTGCGGTGCTCGGCGGCTACCTCGCCTTCGGTTGCCACGGCATCCAGATCGAGATCATCGTCGCCGCCGCGGTTAACCGGACGCTCATCCGTCAGCGTGATGCGCAGGCCCTTGTTCAGGAAGGCCATTTGCTGGAAGCGTGCACGCAGTGTCTCGAAATCGAACTCGGTGGATTCGAAGATGGTGCCGTCCGGGTAGAACGTCTGGGACGTCCCCGTGACATCGGTAGCCTCGCCCTTGACGAGTTCGCCCTGAGGCTTGCCGCCGTCGGCGAAGGTCATGCGCCAAACGTGACCCTGGCGGCGGACTTCCGTATCAACCCGGCGCGACAGGGCGTTGACTACGGAGATACCAACACCGTGAAGGCCACCGGACACTGCGTAGCCGCCGCCGCCGAACTTACCGCCGGCGTGCAGGATGGTCATGACTACTTCAACAGTCGGCTTGCCCTCTGTCGGGTGGATATCCACGGGAATACCGCGGCCATCGTCCACCACGCGCACTCCACCGTCAGCGCGGAGCGTGACTTCAATGTGGCTGCAGTAACCAGCCAACGCCTCATCAACAGAGTTGTCCACCACCTCATAAACCAAGTGGTGCAGGCCGCGGGGACCGGTTGAGCCGATGTACATGCCGGGGCGTTTACGCACGGCTTCGAGGCCCTCCAGCACGGTGATGTCGCTGGCACCGTACTCCCTGCGCTCCTCCACGGGCGTGTCAGGCTTGGGAACAGTCTCCTCTTCGGGCTCTACTGCCAAGGTCTCTGCATTGTCGTTAGCCACAGGCGCTTTCGACTCCTCTGTACTCGATGTCGGCCGTTCCCGGAGTTGCCCACGGCTAACCGCGGCCGCCAACGGGCACGTGACTGATTGCGCCGTCTAGTCCGACGACGGGGGTCCCCGATGCCACAGGAGTGGATTCAGGACCCGACGACGTTTCACCGGCGCTCAGTGATCTACGCCAATTCTATCGTGGAAAGGCGCAAATCCTTGCAAATACGGGGGCAGCCGACAGCTGAATATGGCCATGGGAGACCACTGGCCCTATCTTCAATGGCCCTGCGGTGGTCCCGACGGGGGCCTATACGACTCGGGGGCGTTGAAACGCCCTGCACGCCGTTTAGCCGTACGTGTCCCGCGGGCCTCGACCGTTAACGCTGCGTCCGCCTTTTCGCCAACTTGGAGCCGAAGGTCCCAACACCTGGATGCTGGTCACAACGCCTTCGCCCAGTTCGTTGCGGAACATCTCCAGAAGGCTGGTGCTCAGCAACCGCAGCTGCGTCGCCCACGCGGTGGAATCGCAACGAACATGGAGTGTGGTGTCAGTAAAGCTCTCCGGCGTGCAGTGGGCGGAGATATCCGGTCCCACCAGCGTCTCCCACTCCGCCATGACGGAACCAACGGCCACGGGCGATGTCCAACCACGTTCGGCCACCAAGCGTCCCACCACTTTTCCCAAACCCAAGGGATCACGGCCGCTGCCGTGGAATTGGGCAAAACCCCTGGTATCCCGGAGCCCCTTACGTTTGGGAGCTGACCCGGGCCTCGGCGCGCGCTGCCGCACTTCTCCGCGTGCAGCCGCAGCCTCGCGCATACGGTTCAGCGCCGCTTGGGCAGCATCAATCTCATCCGGTTCACGGCCAGGTTGAAGTCCCTCGTGGCTATCCTTCGCCATCGATGCCTCCCGGAACAACGGTTACGCGCCGTCCGGCCAGCTCCTCGGGGATATCGGCATCGACGGCGGCGGTCACCAGCACTTGCTCGGCGCCGGCGACTATTGCAGCCAGTTTACGCCGCCTCTGGACGTCCAATTCAGCGAAAACATCGTCCAGGATGAGGATCGGAGCAGTGCCACCGGTACGGGCGTCGTCCAACATCACATAGTAGGAAGCCAACCGCAGCGAGAGGCACATGGACCACGTTTCACCATGGGACGCATAACCCTTCGCGGGTGCCTGCCCCAGAACAAGTTCCAGTTCATCCCGGTGCGGCCCTACCAAGGAGATGCCCCGTTCGAGTTCCTTTTTCCTGGACGCCGCGAAGGCCTGGATGTAGCGCTCCGTGAGTTCATCAACGGACAGCAGCCGGAGGTCATCAACCGACGCCGAAGGTTCCGTTCCGTGGTCGTCCGGACCGCCGTCGTCGTCAAGTACGCCTTGAATGGTTGAGCGGTACACGGCCCCGGCATCCTTGGATCCGTCGGTGAGCTGCGCATATGCGTTATTCAGGTGGGGACGCAACCGCTCCACAAGCTCAAGGCGGGCATGCAGCAATTCTGCGCCGGCGCGGGCCATGTGCTGGTCCCAGACATCCAGGGTTGCCTCATGTCCGGCGGTGAACTTACCTGCCCGGGCGGATTTGAGCAATGCATTGCGTTGCTTCAGAACGCGGTCGTAGTCGCTGCGGGTGGCAGCATGCCGCGGAACGAGGCTCACCAGCAATTCGTCCAGAAAGCGTCGGCGGTTCGAAGGATCACCCTTGACCAGTGCCAGGTCTTCGGGCGCAAACAGCACAGTTTGGCAGATGCCGAGGATATCCCTGGCTCTCACCGGGTTACTTCGATTGATCCGGCCCCGGTTTGCCCGGCCGGAATTGATCTCAAGCTCGATGACCGTTGACTGTTCTCCGCGGACCAGCCTGGCCCGGATCAACGCGCGCTCCGTCCCGAAACGAAGCAGCGGCGCATCCGTGCTGACCCGATGGGAGCTCAGGGTAGCCAAGTACCCAATGGCCTCCATGAGATTGGTCTTGCCGATTCCGTTGGAACCCACCAAGACCGTAACACCAGGGCCGAGCTTCAGGTCGACCTGTGCATAGCTTCGGAAATCCGTCAGCGAAAGATGTTCGAGGTACACGCCGTCTGCAGGAGTCCTGCGGCCTAGTTGGCCGGACGGGTGGCGTGTCCGCCGAACTGGTGGCGCAGGGCGGACACCATTTTCATGGCCGGGGAATTGTCTTCGCGGGAGGCAAAGCGGGCAAAGAGGGCAGCCGTGATCGCAGGCGCGGGCACTGCGTTGGCGATTGCCTCTTCCACGGTCCAACGTCCTTCGCCGGAGTCCTCAACGTAGTCATCAATCGATGCCAAGCCTGGATCTTCGTCCAGCGCTTTGACCATGAGGTCCAAGAGCCAGGAACGCACAACCGTGCCCTTTTGCCATGCACGGAAAGTCCCCGGAAGGTCCTTCACGATGTCTTTTGCCGCCAGCAATTCGTAGCCCTCGGCATATGCCTGCATGAGGCCGTACTCGATGCCGTTGTGAACCATCTTGGCGTAGTGGCCAGCACCAACTCCGCCCACGTGGACGAAACTGTCGGCCCGTTCACCCTCGGGGCGGAGAGCGTCGAAAACGGGCATGGCGAGTTCGATGTCTTCGTCGGCACCGCCTGCCATCAGGCCGTAACCGTTCTGCAGGCCCCAGACACCGCCGGACACACCGCAGTCCGCGAAGCGGATGTTCTTCTCGGCCAGTGCAGCAGCGTGCTTTTGGTCTTCCGTGAAACGCGAGTTGCCGCCATCGATCACCATGTCACCCGGGCTGAGCTTCTCGCCAAGCTCCGTTACCACCGCATCAGTGATGGCACCGGAGGGAACCATCACCCAGACCAACCTCGGAGTGGGCAGTGCAGCGATGAGTTCATCCACCGACGCGACATCCGTGACCTCGGGATTGCGGTCAAAACCGGTGACCTCAATGCCACCGTTCCGCATGCGTTCCCGCATGTTGAAACCCATTTTGCCGAGGCCGATCAATCCGATGTGCACGGTGTGAACTCTTTTCTGCGAAGGTGGCTGCTACGTTCCAGCTAATTGGGGAGGCGGACCGGCATCACGAGGTAGCGGTAATCGTCCTGGTCTTCGCCGTCCGCTTCAGCCTGGGCCGTGATCATGGCCGGCTTGGGAGCAGTGGTGAAGGAGAAACGAACGTACTTGGTTTCGATTACGCTCAAGCCCTCAACGAGGTAATGCGGGTTGAAGGCAACGGTGATGTCCTCACCGGAAAGCTGGGCTTCCAGCTCCTCGGAAGCCTGCGCATCCTCGCCTGTGCCGGCGTCGAGATTCAGCAGGCCCTGGGTGAAGGCAAGGCGGACCGGGGTGTTTCGCTCGGCCACGAGCGAAACACGGCGGACGGCCTCGACGAGTTCCTGAGTCTGGACTGTTGCGTGGATCGGAGTGGAGTCCGGGAAGAGCGAACGGATCTTGGGGTAGTCGCCATCCACCAGGAGTGATGTGGTGGTTCGTCCGCCGCTTTCGAAGCCAATGAGCCGGCTGTCATCGTCAGCCAAGGCGAGGTTGATGTCGCCGCTGCCACCGAGCGTCTTGGCTACTTCGTTCAGGGTTTTGGACTTGACCAGTGCACTGGTGGAAATTCCCGGGGTTACGGGCTTCCAGGGGACTTCGCGCATAGCGAGGCGGTAGCGGTCCGTGGCAAGAAGCGTGATGAGGTCATCCTCGATCTCCATGCGGACGCCAGTCAGGATGGGCAAGGTGTCATCCTTGCTTGCCGCGATGATCACCTGGGACACGGCCTGGGAGAAGGCGTCGCCCGGCAAGGTTCCGCTGATGGCCGGGAGTGCCGGAAGTGCGGGGTATTCGGACTCGGGCATGGTGGCCAGATGGAAGCTGCTTCGACGGCAGGTGAGGGTGACCTTGCTGCCATCGGTTTCCACTTCGACAGGGGCCGAGGGCAAGCTGCGGCAAATGTCTGCCAACAGGCGTCCGGAGACCAGGATAGTGCCTTCCACAGCGATATCTGCCGGGATTTCCAAACGCGCTGAGGTCTCGTAGTCAAAGCTGGAGAGACTGACGGTACCTGCCTCGGCTTTGAGGAGGAGACCGGAGAGCACGGGGACGGGCGGCCGCGGAGACAACGACCGCGCGGTCCACGTAACGGCTTCTGCCAGGACGTCGCGGTCGACTCTGAACTTCACGGAAGGGTGCCGCCTTTCATTGCTGCTGCCATGTAGTAGCTGCGGATTCCTGCTTGGAAGCCGCTAAATCTTCGCGGTCCGGCACCGGAACCTGCATGGTCCGCGCTGAGCGAACTACAAACAGACCCAAGGATGGGAGCGCTGCTGACAGCTTAGCCGGAAGATCCGCGATTAACCCATCCCCGTCGGGCCAGCACCCTCGTATGTGGATAGCCACGGGCCGGCCTTGGCCGGTCTGGGTGCTCGTGATCTGCAGGAGGGGATGGGCGCCGGAACGAGATTGTTATTTGAGGGATTTCAATTTTTTGGGATTCGTAGTGTTAATAACTGCTGTGGAAACTGTGGATAACTCGATCTAGCCCCGCAGATCCGCGGTTAAGCCCTGTTCACGGATTGTGTGTTAACTGGGTTTTAAACAGGGTGTGGATGGGGACAACTCCCAGGCCCGTTTTTAACGATCCACAGGTGGCTTAAGGGTTTTAAGCCCATTAACCGAGCTTGTCCCCTTAAGTATCCACAGGCTTATCCACATGCACCTGTTAATAAGGCATGTAGTGGCGGGTGCGATGTGGATTTCAGGAGTCGCGCTGCTGTTGTTTGATCCGGTTGGTGAGCTCAGTGACCTGGTTGTAAATCACACGGCGCTCCGCCATCAGCTCACGAATCTTGCGGTCCGCGTGGATGACAGTGGTGTGATCACGGCCTCCGAGTTCCTGGCCGATCTTCGGCAGGGACATGTCCGTCAGCTCGCGGCACAAGTACATGGCGATCTGTCGAGCTGTCACCAAGGTGCGTGTACGGGACTTGCTGCAGAGCTCTTCCATGCTGAGCTTGAAGTAGTCGGCCGTCTGGTCCAGGATCTGCTTCGCCGTGATTTCCTGGGCGCCGTCGTCGGTGATCAGGTCTTTCAGAACCATTTCCGCCAAGGCCACGTCCACCGGTTGGCGGTTGAGGCTCGCGAATGCCGTCACACGGATCAGTGCGCCCTCAAGTTCGCGGATGTTGCTGGAAATCTTCGACGCGATGTACTCCAGAGCATCATCCGGTGCAGAGAGGCCTTCGCTGAGGCCTTTCTTGCGAAGGATCGCAATCCGGGTCTCAAGTTCCGGCGGCTGGATATCCGTCAACAGGCCCCATTCGAAGCGCGACGTCATGCGGTCCTCGAAGCCTGCCAGCATCTTGGGAGGCTGATCCGAGGTGATGACAACCTGCTTGTTGGCGTTGTGCAGGGCGTTGAACGTGTGGAAGAACTCTTCCTGGGTCCGGTCCTTGCCCGCCAGGAACTGGATGTCATCGATCAGGAGCACATCCACGTTGCGGTACGTGGTCTTGAAGCTGGTGCCTTCGTCATCGCGGATGGAGTTGATGAAGTCGTTGGTGAATTCTTCGGAGTTCACGTAGCGGACCCGGATGCCGCTGTAGAGCCTGCGGGCGTAGTGTCCGATCGCGTGGAGCAGGTGGGTCTTACCCAAACCCGAATCGCCATAGATGAACAACGGGTTGTAGGCCTTCGCGGGCGCTTCCGCCACAGCCACGGCGGCAGCGTGCGCAAAGCGGTTCGAGGAACCGATCACGAAGGTATCGAAGATGTACTTCGGGTTCAGGCGCCCGAACTCATGTGAGGTACTCGGGGGTGTGGGCTGCGGCTTCGGTTCGGCGAAGTCAGAAACAGCAGAAAGCTCGACGACGGGTTCCGGCTCCGCGTGGACGGGCACCAGATCGGTGTCCACGTCGATTGCGCAGCGAATGTCGTCGGAGAAGACGTTGCGGAGGGCATCGTCCAGGGCGTCCTTGACCTGCGTCTGGAGGACTTCGCGGGTGAGCTCGTTGGGAACGGCCACCAGCAAGGTTGAACCGATGAGGCCCTGGGCTTGGGCGAGGATGACGAAACCGCGCTGACGGGGTGAGACCCGGTCGTCCTGTTCCATAAGGCTCAGTACCCTGCGCCAGGAACTTCCGACAGTGTTGGCGTGGTTGGCTTCGTCTACTGTCATCAATCAGTTCCTAAATACTTGCTTGCCGGCGTTGCTGGCAGCCGAAGTCTCTCCGGCGGCGCTGTTCTGGGCGATAATCCACAGAGTTATACACAGCGGGTGGACATTGGGCTACTGAGCCACTCTAGGGGATGAAATCGCTAGAAGATAGCTGGGAAGTTGCCTGTGGATAATTACACCGTTGTTGTTCCGGAAAGCGGCCTGTGAGCCACTTCATCCACAGGCTGGGAACCACGGTTGGGCACAGCTGTGGATAGCCCCGCAGAAGGCTCCCGGTTTGACTGTGGGTGCCTTTTTGCCCTAACGTTGTGAAGTCCTTTGTGTCCGCTTTTGAGATCAGTTGTAACTCCGTACGTTCACCGTGCGGAAGGCAACGGCGGCAGGCACATACAAAACTTAGCGTCGGCCAGTTCTTCCCCTTTTTTGATCGGGTGGGCGCACCTTTGATCCACTGGAGTAACTAACGTGAGCAAGCGGACTTTTCAGCCGAATAACCGCCGTCGGGCCAAGAAGCACGGCTTCCGCCTTCGTATGCGCACCCGTGCCGGCCGCGCCATCCTGGCTGCCCGTCGCGGCAAGGGCCGCGTCGAACTGTCGGCGTAAATAACTGACTTGTCGGTCAGGGTCTTTTTGCGGGTTCGACGGTGCTAGCCACCCCTAACCGTCTGCGGACGTCTACCGACTTTTCAACAACTGTACGTTCCGGCGTCCGCAATGGACGCCGGAACTTAGTGTTATATACGGCCTCTATAGGGGCCGGGGAGCCGAGTCGAATCGGCTTCATTGTCTCCAAAGCCGTCGGGAACGCCGTGACCAGGAACCTCGTTAAGAGGAGACTGAGAGAAGCAGGCGCCCTGTCCTTGCACACGCATGGAACGGGTCTGGCGGTAGTAGTCCGGGCGCTGCCCGCAGCTGCAACAGCCAGCTGGGAGCAGCTGCTCTCGGACTACAACGCCGCACTGGCAGTGACGACGAAGCGATTGAGTGGCTCAGGTCCACGCAACGCTTCGACTGAACACAACGGCACCACTACGGAAGGGACACCGCGTGCATGACATAAGCACCGCCGTCGTTCCTTCCTCAAACGACCCCTCCGGCAAGGTTCCGCATCGGAGCCTTCCGGCGGCGGTAGGCATGTTCCTCTGGGAGCTGCCCCGTAACATCCTCATTCTCTTGCTGAAGACGTACCGCAAGGTCATCTCGCCCCTGTACGGCCAGGTTTGCCGTTTCTTTCCCTCCTGCTCCGCATATGCGCTGGAAGCAGTAACGGTGCATGGCGCCGTGAAGGGCAGCTGGCTCGCAGCCAAGAGGCTCGCCAAATGTCATCCTTGGAATGCCGGTGGAGTGGACCACGTCCCCGCCGGCCACCGTCATTGGCCTGAAGGCCGGACGCCCACAATTGTTGTACTGAACAATCCGGACCAGTTCCTGGCTGTTCAGGCTGATGAAGAAGGCCGCTCTGCGGCCTAACGAATAGGGATATCGTATGGACTTCTTTGAAACAATCATGTTTCCGTTCAAGTGGCTGGTGTCAATCATCATGGTTGGCTTCCACGAGGGACTGAGCTTCATTGGCCTGCCCGCCGCGAACGGCTGGACGTGGACTCTGTCCATCATCGGCCTCGTGTTGGTGATCCGTGCCGCCCTGATTCCTGTCTTCGTCAAGCAGATCAAAGCCCAGCGCGGTATGCAGCTGCTCCAGCCTGACCTGAAGAAACTTCAGACCAAATACAAGGGCAAGACCGATCAGCTCTCCCGCCAGGCCATGGCGCAGGAGCAGATGGCGCTGTACAAGAAGCACGGGACCAACCCATTCTCGGCATGTTTGCCGATGCTGATCCAGATGCCGTTCTTCTTCGCGCTGTTCCAGGTGCTGTCTGGCATCTCCACCAACGCCAAGCAGGGCCAGGGCGTCGGTGCCATGAGTCACGAACAGGTGGTCCAGTTCGATTCATCCAGCATTTTTGGCGCTCCGCTGTCCGCTTCGCTGCTTCACGGTGATCCCAGCGGCGGCAACAGTGCCGTGGCTGTCTGGGTTCTTAGCATCATCATGATCGTTGCCATGACGGCCTCGCAGTTCATCACGCAGAAGCAGATCATGGCCAAGAACATGTCCGAAGAGGCCATGGCCAGCCCGTTCATGCGCCAGCAGAAAATGATGCTTTACATCCTGCCGCTCGTGTTCGGTATCGGTGGCATCAACTTCCCCATCGGTGTCCTTATCTACTGGACCACCACCAACTTGTGGACCATGGGCCAGCAGTTCTTCGTCATCCGCCGTATGCCCACCCCGGGTTCCCCCGCCGCTAAGGCACTGGAGGAGCGCCGTGCCGCCAAGGGCCTCCCGCCCCTGCTGGGTGGCAAGAAGACCGCGGACGCCGCCGCAGAAGCCGAAGCTGCTGCTGCGGCAGCCGCCGAAATCAGGGCTCAGCGCGTCCAGCCACAACGTAAGAACAGGAAGAAGAAGTAATGTCTGCCGAGAGCACTGAAGAAGTTATTGTCCCTGTGACTGAGGAGCAGGAAGTCTCCACGGAAGAGACCCAGTCCAAGACGGCCAGCCGCTTGGAAGAGGAAGGCGACATTGCCGCCGATTACCTTGAGGAACTCTTGGATATCGCCGACATCGACGGCGACATCGACATCGAGGTCCGCAACGGGCGCACATACATCTCCATCGGTGCTGATGAAGAGTCTGCTGCCTTGGACAGCCTCGTAGGACGCGACGGAGAAGTCCTGGAAGCATTGCAGGAACTGGCCCGCCTTTCGGTTCTGTCTGCTACGGAGAGCCGTTCCCGCCTCGTCCTGGATATCAACGGCTACCGTAAGGAACGCGCTGGCGTGCTCCAGAAGATTGCCGAGGATGCCGTGGCCAAGGTCAAGGCTGATGGCGGAACTGTGGCCCTGGAGCCGATGAGTGCTTACGAGCGCAAGATCGTCCACGACGTCGTTGCTGACCTCGGATACGTCTCCGAGTCCGAAGGCGAAGGCGCTGGCCGCCACATCGTCGTTTCGGCCGACTAGCAGCTCATGGTAGAAATCACCGCAGCTGAACTGGAAGCGGCAGAGAAGATTTTTGGGGAGCGCTTGGATCTTGCCAAGCGTTACGTGGAACACTTGGCTACATCGGGTACCGAGCGTGGGCTCATAGGGCCGCGCGAGATTCCACGTCTGTGGAGCCGCCATGTCCTGAACTGTGCAGTTATTGAGTCCGCCATCGCCATGGACAGCCACGTTGCCGACGTCGGATCCGGTGCAGGCCTCCCAGGCCTTTGCCTTGCCATTGCCCGCCCGGACCTTGAACTGACATTGATCGAACCGCTGGAACGGCGTGTCATTTGGCTCCAGGAAGTGGTGGATGACCTCGGCTTGAACAACGTCACCATCATGAGGACGCGGGCTGAGCTGGCAGTTGGAATGGTGGACGCGGATGTTGTGACCGCCCGGGCCGTTTCTGCGCTTTCCAACTTGGCCGGTCTCACTATCCCCCTTCTGAATGGCCACGGCGAAGTTGTTGCCATCAAGGGACGCAGTGCCGGTGAAGAGATCGAGAAGGCCAGGAAAGTTATCCGCAAACTCGGTGGCGTGGACACGTCAGTTGTGGTTTGCGGACAGAAGCTTTTGGAGGAACCCACCACCGTGGTGAGGATCATCGTCAACAAGCCCGGAAAGACGGCGTAGGTCCCGCCCGGTTTCCCGCGTGTCGGCGGCTGAGCGGTTAGGCTAGAGAACGGCAGCAAAGCGCCGAATGAGAGTGAGAGTGTGACCAGTGGGCAGTAGTGAAACCTCCACGCAGCGAATCCCCCCGTTTATGTCTCTGGGGTCCGCGCGGGCCATGGCTACACCCTCCGCATCTCTTCAGTCTGCGATTGTGCGTACAGATTCGGTTGATAATGCTGCCGTTTCACGTGAAACGGTCTCAGATGGAGTGCGTAACGTCATGGATTCCATCGATGATTCCAGCCCCATCGCACGTCAGCTGGCTAACGAGACCCGTAGGCGCGAACGGCTGATCGGCAGGGAGCTGCCCAAGCCGAGTAGGACCCGAATCTTCACGGTCTCCAACCAAAAGGGCGGCGTCGGCAAGACCACCACTACGGTGAACATTGCCGCCGCATTGGCATCTGCCGGCCTCAACGTGTTGGTAATCGACATCGATCCCCAAGGCAACGCATCTACTGCTTTGGGCATCGAACACCACGCTGACGTGGACAGTATTTACGATGTTCTGATAAATGATCTTCCACTCAGGGATGTTGTGGCCCCATGCCCTGACATTCCAAACCTCATCTGCGCACCCGCAACTATTCACTTGGCTGGAGCTGAGATTGAGCTGGTTTCGCTTGTTGCCCGTGAACAGAGGCTCCGGCGCGCCATTGACGTCTACGCCAAGGAGCGGGAGAACGACGGCGAAGGTCGCCTGGACTACATCTTCATTGACTGCCCGCCCAGTCTTGGGCTGTTGACGGTCAACGCATTCTGCGCCGCCAGTGAAGTCCTTATTCCCATTCAATGCGAGTACTACGCACTCGAAGGCCTGAGCCAGCTCCTCAAGAATATTGAGATGATTCAGAAGCACCTTAATGCTGACCTGGTGGTTTCTACTATCCTCTTGACCATGTACGACGGTCGCACCAACCTGGCTGCGCAGGTAGCCTCCGAGGTTCGCCAGCACTTCCCGGACCAAGTCCTGGGTGCTGTCGTTCCGAGGTCGGTACGTATCTCTGAGGCTCCCAGCTACCAGCAGACCGTCATGACGTACGATCCTTCTTCGAGCGGCGCGCTTTCCTACATGGAAGCCGCAGCCGAAATAGCCGAACGCTAGAATTCTTGAAACACTGCAACAGCTTGGGCCGTTCCGTGCTCAGCTATTCCATCGGAGGGATGAATCAATGAGCGAAAAGCGAAGGGGCCTCGGCAGGGGTCTTGGGGCTCTCATTCCTAGCTCGGCCTCGGCCCAGGGAAATGGTGCCGCACCCTCCCGTCCGGTGGATCTGTTCTTCCCGGAGGCGAGAAAGACTGCGGCGACCACCGTAGAGACCTTACTCGAGGATTCGAGTGCTGTTGATTCCAAGCCGGCTGCTGAGAAGACGTCGGCCGCATCCGCAGCGGATGAGGGCGCAGCTGCAGCATCACGCACCAAAGCCGCGGCGACAAAGTCTTCCCGCGCCAAAACTACTTCACCTTCCAAAACTGCCGGCAAAGCTTCCGGTTCACGGTCAGCTGCCAGTAAGACGGCCGCCGACTCAGAAGGCTCGACGGCGTCAGCCGCACCTACCACGCCCCCGGCACAGTCAGCTCCCCAGGTAGAATTGGTGGAAGTTCCCGGGGCTCGATTTGCCGAGATCCCCGTGGGCGACATTCATCCGAACCGCAAACAGCCTCGTTCAGTCTTCGATGAAGATGACATGGCCGAGCTCGTGCACTCCGTGCGCGAAATCGGCGTCCTCCAGCCAATTGTTGTACGTACTTCAACCGAAAAGGGTGGAGAACCGTACGAGCTGGTCATGGGTGAGCGTCGGTGGCGTGCCGTCCAGGCTGCAGGACTCGACACGATCCCTGCAATTGTCCGTGACACCACGGATGATGACCTCCTTCGCGATGCTCTCCTTGAGAACCTCCACCGTAGCCAGCTGAACCCACTCGAAGAGGCTGCGGCTTACCAGCAACTTCTGGAGGACTTCGGAACCACGCACGAGCAGTTGGCCGACCGAATTGGCCGCTCCCGTCCTCAGGTGTCCAACACACTCCGTCTGCTCAAGCTCCCGCCGTTGGTTCAGCGCCGCGTGGCTGCCGGCGTGCTGTCTGCTGGGCATGCACGCGCTCTGCTATCGCTCCCTGATGCTGCAGCCATGGAAAGAATGGCACAGAAGATCGTGGCCGAGGGCATGTCAGTCCGCGCTACCGAAGAGTCGGTTGCACTTTACCAGGATCCCACCGCGCCGGCCAAGAGCAGCATCCCTAAGCCCAATGCCCGGCACGAGCGTCTGGACTACCTGGCATCATCACTCTCGGACCGTTTGGATACTAACGTGAAGATCACTTTGGGTGCACGAAAAGGGCGCGTCAGTATTGAGTTCGCCAGCGTGGAAGATCTTAACCGGATTATGGACGTTCTGGGGCCGGGAGCCGACGACTGATTCTTAGCACTGCAACTGAATGGGGCTCACCTACGGTGTGGGCCCCATTCTTGTTAAGTGGGCAACGTCGATAATTGCTCTGCTCGGGTACTTTCCGCCCGACTTATGGGTTGAGTGTTTCACGTGAAACTATGTGTCCCCTTTGGTTAAGGACCGCTGGTAAATACGCCTACGCGGACGGATTGCCGCCAGCATAGGCATTCTGTGCGAAATGTGGCTGGCGTATGGCGCATTTCGAGAATAGTTCAATCTGGTGCATGGGGTCCCGGGGGAACGAGGCAGGCAGGCGGGAGTCATTTGGCTGCACGCATTCTCCTGGACCAGCACTAGCGCCCAGTGGATGTCAGAAGGCCTCAAGGTGCCCCAAGCGGACACTGAGTGCCACAAGTCGGGTTAGCACCCGTATAGGCTGTATACGCGTTGAGGTGGGCCTGTGTACTGAACGAGCTATTAGGGGTCTGTCGGTTGTCCGGCATGGCACCGAACCTACAGGAGTTCGGTCCTGGTCGGCCATGTCATCTACGGAACAGTGCCCCGCGGTTCGCTAATTGCCTTCATTGGTACGAAGGATTGATGGATGGCCGAGGCCAAAATGGTCGCTTCCTGTCGGGTTTAGATGGGCTTTGGGTACAGTTCGGGTGTGGTGCAGGTTCTAAGGCACAGATGGACGCGAGCGAGGCCGCCAGTCAGCCCTCTCTTACCCTGTTTCACGTGAAACAACGCAACGGTTCCTAGGGAGAGGTGGTTCAATTCGACGAAATCAGTGAGCATTCTTCGAATGGCTCTCCGGACCTCATTGGGTTTCAGGGAATCGAATCTAGGTTTGGGAAGAAGTGACAATCCCTCGGAGGGCCGGTCTCTCTCTGTGTTGCTCCAGTACCAACACAGGAGGAGACTGGGATACTTCGCCGGGTCTAGTGCCGAGAACGATCGGCTCTGCACTTGTGGTGGCGTTCTGGGTACCAACGCTGATAACGAGTCCATCAATGGCGTGCCCCGTCTTAGTCTTCCGGTACTCCCAGGAGTAGGTGTAAGCGGCGGTCCGGGCTCCGATTTGGCCCCCTCCGTCCCGGGTGGTCAGGCAGTGGGCGTTTACATCTCGGAGGGAAGTTACAGGGGATGTTTCACGTGAAACGGGGCGTCGACGCATGACCCAGAGATGCGACCCTACTGGAGCTGAACGTTGAGGATATCCGACTCTGAGAGCTCGTAGTACGCCTTCGTTGATCCGGCGGATGCCACAGATCGCTGAATCCCCCGCAGGCGCCAACGTTCCGAGTCAAACCGAAGCCCGTCCGGTGCAGATCAGCACACCGTTCCACGTGAAACAATCTGGGCTCATCTGGTTTTACCTAAACTTTAGTGGATTGGTAGCAGTCAAGCGTTGAGGAGCGTGGTGACCAAACGCGGGCGCAGAGGTTCTGACACCCCCAATGAGAGGGTCCAAGCTCGTGATGTGGACATTCATTCGTGTAAGGAGGCCTTACCGGAGGAGGCCGCCATGGACTCCGTCTCGTGTTGCGGCCAACTACTGTGCCTATGACTGGCTAGGAACCAAAGGCATGACGCGTAGGGGGCCCGTTCGTGGAGAAAGAGCGGCAAAGGATACCTCGCCGGCCCTCCCACTCTCCCGGCAACCGCGATGGCTGCGATTGTGGGCTTCGACCAAGCAGCCTCCGATTTCACAGTGACGGAGAGCCGGTTCCCCCTGGTGCCTGTTGGATCAGTATGGCTTCTCTCGGATGCCGTGATGCCAGGTGCGCCACATTGTCAAACTGCCCTATGCCTGGTAGAAAACGCAAGCGCCGGCGTACGAAGCGTGGTGGACGGAATGCTCCCCCGGGCCTGGGCTTATGTGGACGTTCAAGCCCATACTTCGAGGCGTGGGTTGGCATAGCTATGAGAAGCGATGTGCGATGGGCTACACATGGGCCATGCGGCCATGCGGCCATGCGGCCATGCCCCCATGCGCCCATGCGGGTATGTCGGTCTGGAGGGCCGTCGAGGTATCCGTCGATCTCCTCAGGGCAACGTGGACGACGGCCCTAGATCATGGTCGGGTGACTACAAGAAGCATACCGAGTCTTTCTTAGAGCTCTCAGTTGACTATATCTGGGCCACACCAGTGTCACGGCTGACGACTTGGGGGGACGTAGCGTACTGAGAGCCGGCCAGGCCTCGGTCAAATGCTTGAGCGAGCACAAGGCAACGTAGTGATTGTTCCCACAATAGGTCCGACGTTGCCCAGTGGATTCACGTGACGTGGCGTCACGCCGTCGACTGCCTATGGAGGTGATGGAGGTGATGAGGCGGTGGTCATTCCCGTGCTTTGACAGAACCGGCATGGCATAGCGTCGCCATCGAGACTGCTGGCGCGGGCACGTCAACAGTGTTTCACGTGAAACACTTCGCGAGCGGCTCGGCAGGGTGGTCTTGGAGGCCTCGCAGACCCTCTGCCGACGGTGGATATCCCGGTGGATATCGTTGTGGATAACTATGGGGATAACTATGTGGAAGGATGCGCATTCTCGTCGGGCCCATCCCTCACGACGAACAAGGCCTTCATGTGAATCATCGAGTCACGGTCGACACTGAGGACCAACAACTGGCAACCGAATTGGCCATGGTGTTTTCGATCGCAATATTGCCGGAATAGCCCTCTTTCTATTGCATTTGCAGGCCCGAATGCGGCCTACCCGCAGCGCTTCCGGGCGCAATGCATTCACCCCACGGGGGACGGCACCATGCCGCACTTTCGAGGTGACCATGCTCCGAGGGGAGGCGAATGTGGGGTGTGTCATGCGCGGTGGATAAGCCTGTGGATAACGCTGTGTATAAGTTGCTCAAAGATGAGGTGGGATGCTGCTGCTGACGAGCACTACAGGATGCAAGTTCATGCTGGCTGGCGGGTATCCGTGACGCTACGCGTGCTGTACCGAGGCCCGTCCACCCGCCCCTCTGAGAATTCTGGTGCTCGCTTGAATTGCGGCTGGATATGAGGAGTCGAACGCAGAGTCGCCCAGGTCCATGCGTTCATCCAGTCTTATACTCCAGCCTCCGAATGCATAGTGAAATACATCCGATGTATCGATGGAATTTTGGCTAATGATGTTGGCGTAGGGGGGCATTGCACTACGTCATCGGAGCGTCGTGCCCTGCAGAGTCCAGGACTCATCGATGCCTTTCCGCAGCTGATACATAGCCTGGAGCCCCCCTTGGGCACCTGTCGGCGCGTGGGACGCATGCCGGCCAGCAAGGCATCGTGCTTCGGCCAAGCGTTACAGCCGCGCCCCATGGGGCCAGCG
This sequence comes from Arthrobacter sp. TS-15, assembly GCF_006964045.1. Classification (NCBI taxonomy): domain Bacteria; kingdom Bacillati; phylum Actinomycetota; class Actinomycetes; order Micrococcales; family Micrococcaceae; genus Arthrobacter; species Arthrobacter sp. TS-15. The sequence continues at coordinate 154,192 of NZ_SDXQ01000008.1, forward strand.
ACGGCCTGCGCCACAGCCGCGTCTAGGAGTAATCCCGCGTATGACGTCGGCGTACCCTGCGATTCATCCCATCCCGTTTCACGTGAAACAGTAACCTACTTGGGCGCTTCGTTTCACGTGAAACATTCGACTCGTCGCTGACCACTTTCGGCGAACGGGCGGCGCTGGGGGCATGCTCTGAGTTCGCCAAAACGAGTAGCTAGGCTGGAAGCTTGAATGCTTTGGGGCACTGTCATCGCATCTACGATGGCCGTGCCTTCTGGAAGAAGGCTACTGGACTCTGCCTTTGGCCGCCTCCTCTCTGCTTCCAGACAGCCTTCCCTGTGGAGCAGTAGCGGCGGACCAGAAGGAACGACAGCCGTTCGAGGTCGGCCTACGAATGACTCTGCATGAGTGAGGCTGAAGCCGAAGGGCGGGGTCCCTGACGGAGGGTTAGGGAGAAGCTCTGACATCGGTGTTAGAAAGGGCATATAGAAGTCTGATGGAGAGATCCGTAGTGCTTCGCTGGTATCCGATTGCCTGCGGGGTTGAATCAAGATGTGGATACCACCGCCATCGCGATATCGGGCAGGGTGTGCTCTGCATCCTGTGAACTTAGCGTTCATCTCCTGGCAATTCGGTGCCATGGGTGGAGTGGGTCGGTTGATGCCCAGATTGGCGAGAAGGTCACACCAACTAACTGGTCGTCTAAGTCTGCTGATCGCTGAACTCCACTGACAGTTCGGCTTCGGGGCTAGCTTGGGGGTGCGGAGTTGGATTCATGTTGTGTTTCACGTGAAACACTGTCCCGCATCGGCACTTTCCAGGTATGCACTCGTCGCCCGTTCGGATGGGCAAGAGGACCGAATGTAGAAGGTTTCCCGATTCAAGTCAGTTCTCATGCTGGTTCTGTGAATGACGCGACAAGAGCTGCCTTCTGTCTAACAATACTGCGTGCGGTCCCATCACGCTCCACGGTACTGCCTGTCCCTTCGCTAGCGAGCGAACTGGTGTTGTTCTAGCGGAGCAGGGCTGGTGGGCTGGGGCGGGGTCTCTACGTTAAGCGCGACACGGGAGCGGTGCGGACCATGCGTCCCTAGCAACAGAGAGTCACTAAGGCCCTCTGGTATTCACTGCCTTGGGTAGGTGATAAGCCTGTCTCTCGCAACGATATGCCGGGGATATGCCGGGAATTGGGCGGGAAGAGGAAGGGATAGGCGGAGGCAATCCGCTAAACAGCTCTGTCATCCCTTGGGTGCCCCATCGTTACGCAGGGTCCCTAGGCGCTGTAGAGCCCCCTTGCAGCGCCGTGTAGTCCAGACCCCTCCGCATCCCGCATGGGAGCCTCAGGGTGCGTGTGCACGATCCTCCCTTGCTCTACAAGCCTTCCCTGGCAGTCAGGGTGCTTGAGCCTAAACCAGGCTGTAGAAGGCGGCGTGGACGGCGAAGAGGGTCATCGTCAAGGCGCGTTAGAGCACCCTAGCCTCCCGCATCCCCGTCTAGAGCTCTGGAGCGCTCCGGAATCGAAGCGCTGTGTAATTGTGGGTGGTTGAGGATGCCGAGGTACCCGTCACTGCTGTGGACAACTAGATTTCTCACCGTCGTTGTTCCCTGCATTTTGGGCTTTTATCGATGAGAAGTCATGCTCTGCGTTGCCAGATCTGCTGTAGCTCATGCTCTAGTGCGCCGAATTGATCTTCAAGCGGAGATTGGAAAAGGGGAAGAATGCACGTTGCTTTGACGACTGGAAGGCGCACCACTATCTGGATATCGTCGTACGGCTCCTGGCCCAAGGACCCTGTTGGCTAAGACTCGCTATGAGGTCCCTGACGTCGTAACCAGGTGACATTGTTTCACGTGAAACGGGCGCGATTTCATAGTCGACCGCAGGAGATATCGCCGGGTTTGTCGGAAGCTTGTTGATCGGACACCTCGCTGTTTCACGTGAAACATATGTTCCGCTTGAGTAGGCAGGTGCTCCGTGAATTGATCCGCGTCTTCAGGCTTCCTGGAACTACCCGTGCTCACGAGCAGGTCAATGGCGCGACCCCCCAACACAACTTTGCTTGTGCTCCTTAGAGATCAACGGCAGCGCTGGGCTTTCTGCGGGCTACTCAGCCCTCCCCTGGTCACACCTCTCCCGGCGAATCGACAGTAATAGAAAATTTGGGCTCAGCATCTATCAGAAGAGCCCCACCCAACAGTTTCTGCGGACCCCTATCAGATGAACAAGGGACCACATGGTTTCGTTCAAACTCGAGGATAGGGCTTGGGAGGATCGGGTTTGCGAGAGGGCCGGGGCAAGCCGCCTTTGACGAGAAAATGGACTTCCAAATGACCATGTACGTGAGGGATGTGGTCAGACGGGCTATCACTGCTGTGAAGGCACGGAAGTTCCCCCTACCCCAGGTCATGAGAAGTTGCTCGTGAAGTCTCCCAAGCAATGGAAGCCTCTCAACGAAACAATATTGCGAAAGTGACCCATTTTGGTTCATTTCTCTGTAAACAGCAAAAAACCGGCGGATCCCACTCCTTCTGGAGCAGGAACCGCCGGTTCTCGTCGGACTCAGCTAGTCCGATGGTTAGGACAGGACGTCCGCAAATTCCTTTTCAAAGAACTGCTTCGGCTTGGCGCCGATGACAGTGCTCTTAACTTCTCCCCCGCTGAACAGGTACACGGCAGGGATGGAGGTGATGCCATACTCTGCGGCGATGGCGGGGTTGTCGTCGACGTTGAGTTTCACGACGTCAACCTTGTCGCTGTACTCAACGGAGATCTCATCGAGGATCGGGCCGAGCTTGCGGCAGGGGCCACACCACTCTGCCCAGAAGTCCACGATGACCGGCTTCTCGGAAGCCAGGACATCCGTGCTGAAGCTTGCGTCAGTTACGTCTTTTGCGTTGCTCATAACTTTTCCCTTCGTATGGTTGCTTGGATGCAGCTTTAGGAGTGCAGGTCTGCGAGGTAGTGCTCAACATCGAGGGCCGCCACGCAACCGGAACCCGAAGCCGTGATGGCCTGGCGGTAGGTGGGATCGATGACATCGCCCGCGGCGAAGACACCCTTGATGTTGGTCCGGGAGCTACGGCCCTCCACAGCAATGGTTCCCTCAGGAGTCAGATCCACCGTGCCCTTGATTAGGTCCGTGCGGGGATCATTGCCGATGGCCACGAAGACGCCGGTGACTGCGAGCTCGGACTCGGTACCATCGAGCAGGTTCTTCAGCTTCAGGCCGGTGACCTTGTCCTCGCCGAGCACATCCTCAACGGCCGTGTTCCAGACGAAGTTGATCTTCTCGTGAGCCTGGGCACGGTCACCCATGATCTTCGATGCCTTGAGGGTATCGCGGCGGTGGACAACCGTAACGGACTTCGCGAACTTGGTAAGGAACAGTGCTTCCTCCATGGCAGAGTCTCCGCCACCGATCACGGCAATGTCCTGATCTTTGAAGAAGAAACCGTCGCAGGTTGCACACCAGCTAACGCCGTGGCCGGAAAGGCGCTTTTCATTGGCCAGACCGAGCTCACGGTATGCCGAACCCGTGGACAGGATGATGGCCTTCGCCTGGAAGGTCTCCCCCGTCCCGATGGTCACGGTCTTGATGTCGCCGTCGAGGTCCAGCTCGGTGACGTCCTCGAAGAGGATCTCGGTACCGAAGCGAGCGGCCTGCTTCTCGAAGTTCTCCATGAGGTCCGGACCCATGATGCCCTCGGGGAAACCCGGGTAGTTCTCAACGTCTGTGGTGTTCATCAGCTCGCCACCAGCAGTGACCGAACCGGCAATGAGCAGAGGCTTCATGTTGGCACGGGCGGTGTAAACAGCGGCTGTGTAGCCGGCAGGGCCTGAACCTACGATGATGACGTCACGCACCTGCGATGCGCTGTTTTCTGCAATGCTCACTTGGCGTGAACCTCTTCCTTAGTCGATGCTGCGGCTTTCGGGGCAGCCATCTGACTCAACCCCTGTTGCGTTCCAAATATTCCGTTGGAGTTGAGGACCGTGAAGGCCACCATCACTCAGGGTACCGTCTGCACGCGTAGCGAATCTAAGCGGTGACACTCAACTGCTAGTCAGTTGGGTGCTGCTACTGAACGGTGACCTCTGCCAGGCGCAGACCGAATCCGAAGCGCGTCTTCGGGGCGGCTAGCTTGGGAAGGGCGCTGATAACCACAATGACGTACTGGGTCTGCGTCGGTGCCGCAAGCGGCATGGTCAGTTCAGGTGAGGTGAAGCTGTTGGTTCCCACCAGCTTGGCACCATCCATGGCAGGACGATCGTTGGTGTAGACGCTGATGCTACCGCCGGAGCCACCCAACTGGTTGAGGACAACGGATTTCACCTCTGTGGGTTCCTTGAGCTTGACCACCAGCGGCATGTCTTCGAAGAGCCCGCCCCAGTTGGCCGACGCAAATTCCATATCTGACCAGTAGCTGGCGGCGTTGCCGTCAAAGGCCCTGGCAAGGTCCTTGTCATAGGTGGCAGCGAAGGGGAAGTCGCCCAGGCGGGTGATCCCTTCGATGGCCGGCGGCGCGGCAGGCGCCGGGGCCTCGGTTGGCTCAGGCTCCTCAGTCTCCGGGGCGGAGGTCTGAGGCGCGGGTGTGCTTTGCGTTGCAGCCGGTGCCCCGCTTGGCAGGAGGCTGCCAAGGTTGGTGACAGCAAGGACGAGTCCCACCACCAAAACGGCGGCAAGGAGGCCACCTACCAGCCAGCGAAGGGAACGCGGCTCCTTCTCAGGAGCATCATCCTCGTAAACTTCCTCGTCCTCGTAGTCATCGGTTACAGCGGAGGATGCCGGGAAGGTGTTCGCCGTCCGATCGTAGCCGGAGCCGTTGCCGCGGCTTCCGAAACCACCAGCAGCTGCACCGGCAGAGCCAGCTGCTGCTCCTCGGTCGCTAAACCCGTAGTCCTCTTCGGACCATAGCGAAACCTTGGGTTCCGTACGCGAATCGCGGCTGACAGGCTCACGTGTAGCAGGCTCAGGGCTGGCAGCTTGCGAGGAAACGGCTTGGGTGGGAGGCTGCGACGCGGTAGCAGGCGACGCTCCGTTCCCAGCGTTGGCAGAACCAGCGTTGGCAGAACCAGCGCCGGAAGCACCGGCAGAACCGTTCGCGGCAGCACCGGCGTCGTTGTTCTTGGAACCCGCGTGCTTCAGCGCCGCAGCGGCGGCAACGCCCGCTGCCCCGGCTCCGGCTGCAGCCGCAGCGAGCTTGCCCGCGATGCCGCTCTTGGGCGAGGACGGGCTGGACGAAGGCATGGGCGGCACGTGCGGCGCTGCTCGTGTTGGCGCGGCAGGCTCAGACTCCGGCTCGTCATACTCCGACGGGATGGGGTATCCGTTTTCGTCGTACTGGATGTATTCGGCTTCGTGCTCGTCATCCTCGTACAGGCCGTCGTACGTCTCAGGCTCATAGGTCCGCGGCTGCCCGAAGATTTCGCTACCGAGCGTCTCTGTGAAGAAGGGCTCGATGTAAGGCGGGTTGGTGGCAACCACCAGGTCCAGGAGGTCCGGTGCGGTGCTGTGGTTGGTGATCAGGTAGGTGGTGTTCTCACTGATGCCAAGGTCCAGAATCTGAACGTGGCCCGGACGCTCCCCTGTGGCTACTTCGCGGGCGCTCTGGGCCACTTGCTCAGCATTTCCAGGACCGGCAACAAGGATGCTCACGGGACGGTTGAGGACCTGGTCCACGCCGTCGAGCACCTGATCTTGGTCATGCGAGGTCAGTACATTGGCCGTGACCTTATAGCGGCCGCCAAGTACTGATCCGACGTCGATCGGGTGGGACACGTGTTCCTCCTAGGCTGTCCGGGAGCTGCGGTCCTGCGCATGGCGCACCCGGCTGACCGGTTGTGCCACTTCTGCAACTACCTATATTCGTTTCTAGCCTAGCGGATTGAGGTCCGCCGCCCACGTTGGCGGCACCGGCTTACTTCCTGTGGTTTCCACGCGCGGGGAAGTAAGGATTCTGTCCGGCGTCGCCCTGGTAGGTGCGTCGACCCGGCAGCGGGACCTGTGGTTTGAACCTGCCGCCACGGGCTGTGCTGGGCGTGTCCTCCTCAGGAAGATACGTCTTGGGCGCCTCGGGCGAGTCTTCGGTGGGTTCGGCGGCGCGCTGGGGTGCAAGCGCCGGCCCTGCCCTGAAGGAAGCGGCATCGAACTCACCGGAGATGCGCGGAATCAAACCGGTATCGTCCGAGACCGTGGCGCGTGCCGGCGTCGTGGGTTCCGCGGGGGCGCCAACGGGTGCGGGAACACCGCGACCCAGACGACCCATGAGCGGACGCAGGAGGTCGCGCAGTTCGGTGACGTGGAAGACGCGCAGGAGGACCAGGTATGCGAGCAGCATGACAGGCCCGACGACGACTACGGTCACCAGGGCGGCCGGGCGGCTGCTCCATGCGAAGCCGTCGGCACGGTAGCTTCCCAGGAGCCACAGAGCCCCTGCGCCGGCAAGCGCGGAACCCAAGCCTGCGTAGCCCATGCGGATGTACGAATTGGCGATCCGGGGACCGTCGAGGTGACCGAGCAGGCGGCGCAGGAACACCACGCTGATCACCACGGAGAGAATGTTGCCCAGTGTGTAGAGGATGGCGATCGCGTAGATGATCTGGCCCACGGGGAGGAACTGGATGAAGAACGCGCCCACCACGTAAATCACAGCCAGCCACAACTGGACGTACAGGGGCGTGCGGGCGTCCTCGTTGGCGTAGAACACCCGCGACATCATGAAGTTGGCGCTCAGGAACGGTGTGCTCAGCGCGAGGATGGTGAGCGTCTGCGCCAGCATGACGCCGTCCTGAGGCTCGCCACCGGAGAAGAACATTCCAAGGGGACCGGCCAGCGCGAACAGCGCCAAGGCACCGAAAACGGTGGCGACCGCCATGGTGCGGAGGCCATGGGACAGGGCGTCCCGCAGTTCGGCTTTGTTGCCGTCCTGCGACGCACGTGTCATGCGGTTGAAGAGGACGGTAGCCAAGGACAAAGCGATGATCGAGTGCGGCAACAGGTAGAGCTGGCTCGCGACTTCCAGGACGGCGTTGCCGGGCAGAACCGCCGCGGCCACGGTATTGCCCGCGTTGCTCAGACGGAGGCGCTCGGCACCGGGAATGGTGGCGATCCTCATGACGTACAGGAACGCCAACTGTCCGACGGCGGCGGTCGCCAGCGTCCAGACGCTCAGCTTTGCTGCCTGGCCGAGTCCAACGCCGCGCCAGCCGAACCGCGGACGCAGGCCGAGGCGCAGGCGGAAGACGGGGATGAGGAGAATGGCAGTCTGCGCGACCACACCGAAAGTGGAGAAGCCGGCAATCAGAAGCGTCTGCGTGGGCCCCCAATTGTCCAGGGTGTGGGGGTTGTAGACGTTCTCGCCCAGAAGCCAAATGAACATGCCCAGGCCTGCGATTGCCACAAGGTTGTTGAGAATGGGGGCCCACATGGCTGGGCCGAACGCTCCGTGGGCGTTCAGCACCTGCGTGAGAAGGGCGTAGAGCCCGTAGAAGAAGATCTGGGGTAGGCACCAGAAAGCGAAGGTCACTGCCAGGGCTTTTTGTTGTTCGGAGTAGCCCTGGGTGGTGAGGTCGATGACTAAGGGTGCCGCCAGTGTCACCAGCGCCGTCAACGCCAAAAGCACCAGTACTGCCAGTGTCAGCAGGCGGCTGATGTAGTCCGCGCCTCGGTCCGGAGCTTTGCTGGCCTTAATGATCTGTGGGACCAGGACGGCGTTGAACACGCCGCCGGCAACCAGCAGGAAGATCAGGTTCGGCAGGTTGTTCGCGTTAATGAACGTGTCATTGATGGTGGAACCCAGGCCGAGGGCGGCGCCGAGCATCCACGTTTTGGCGAAGCCAAGGAACCGGGAAACCAGCGTTCCTGCGGCCATGATGGCGCTGGAACGTGCTTCTCCGGACTGAACGGACTGGGTGGTTTTGGCTTCAGACATCGCCTTTATCGTCCCATGTACCCGGGTCAGAGATGTTCGGGCAGCACTTCCCGTGCCAAATCGGCGATGCGGCGTTCATTCGGGAAGGACAATTTTCGGGCCAGTTCCTGGATGGGAACCCACGCGGCATCAACGGCTTCCTGGTCCGGATCATTCTCGATAGTCAGCTCTCCACCCGTTGCCCGCAGAAGAAAATGGTGGACGGTCTTGTGGACGCGGTGGCCGCTCACGGTGAACCAGTAGTCGATGCTGCCCAGGGGCGCCAGGATGCTGCCTTCGATGCCGGTTTCCTCGGCGATCTCGCGTACAGCGGCTTCCTCGTTGTTCTCGCGACCTTCCGGGTGGCCCTTCGGGAGGCACCACTCAAGCCGGCCACCCCTGTTAAGGCGGGCGATGATCGCAACCCGAAGTTCGCCGTCGGACGTGTCTACTACTACACCGCCGGCTGACACTTCCTCCACAGTGGGAAGCGAGGCCTGCACCGGGTGCTGCTGGGCAGGCGCGACGTGTGCACCGATTGCCGACGGCAACGGTGCGTTTGTCCTCCTGCCAGGAGCGCTCGGGATCGGGTTGGCCATGAGGTCCACTCTAACGACTCTTGCCCCGGAGTGATGACCGGGACATGGCCACAAGATGGACTACGGGCGATGGTCTGTGGACACATGCCTGATTTCGCATGGAACAGTGGCCCACTGCCGAGTAAAAATCTGCCAAGCTTAAGGGACTATGGCGCACGTATTGGACAGCTCTTCAGTTAACTTCACCATCGACCCGGTGGTGCTCGACCTCGGGCAGCGCTTTGTCGATGCCGGCTTCGAGCTGTCGCTGGTGGGTGGACCTGTGCGCGACCTCTTCCTGGGAAGGACATCCCCGGACCTCGATTTCACCACCGATGCAACGCCGGATCAGACCATTGGCGTCATCAAGAAGTGGGCGGACAACTTCTGGGAAATCGGCCGTGCTTTCGGCACGATCGGGATGAAGAAGAGTGGTTTCCAGATCGAAATCACCACGTACCGCGCCGAAGCTTACGACCCCGATTCGCGGAAGCCCGTGGTGGCGTTCGGCAACTCCCTGAAGGACGACCTCCTGCGCCGCGACTTCACCATCAACGCCATGGCGCTGCGGTTGCCCAGCCTTGAACTCGTGGATCCGTTCGGCGGCGTCCGCGACCTCCACGCCTCGGAGCTCGCCACGCCGGGTGCCCCGGAGTCATCATTCTCCGACGATCCCTTGCGCATGATGCGCGCGGCCCGTTTCGCTTCCCAGCTCGGCGTGTCGGTCCACGACGACGTCCGGCTGGCCATGTCCCAAATGGCCGACCGCATCAAGATCATCTCCGCCGAGCGTGTCCGGGAAGAACTGGTCAAGCTCATCAACGGAGCGCACCCCCGTGTGGGCATTGATCTCCTGGTGGACACCGGGTTGGCTGAGTTCGTGCTCCCCGAAGTTTCCGCGCTGCGCCTCGAAGCCGATGAGCACCACCGGCACAAGGACGTGTACCAGCACTCGCTGCAGGTGTTGGAGCAGGCTGCTGCCTTGGAAACGGGTCCTGACGGCCCGGTTCCCGGCCCCGACTTTGTGTTGCGGTTCGCCGCGTTGATGCACGACGTCGGCAAGCCGGCTACGCGCCGCTTTGAACCGGGCGGCGCGGTCAGCTTCCGCCACCACGATGTTGTGGGGTCCAAGCTGACGGCGAAGAGAATGAAGGCACTGCGTTTCGACAATGAGTCGATCAAAGCTGTGTCCCGCCTGGTGGAACTCCACATGCGCTTCTATGGCTACGGCGATGCCGGCTGGAGCGACTCCGCGGTCCGCCGCTACGTGACCGACGCCGGTCCCTTGCTGGAACGCCTCCACCGCCTCACACGGTCCGACGTCACCACGCGTAACCAGCGCAAGGCCGACCGCTTGTCCTTCGCCTACGATGACCTTGAGCATCGCATTTCGAAGCTTCTGGAACAGGAATCATTGGCGGCCGTCCGCCCCGACCTTGACGGAGCGCAGATCATGGCACTCCTGGGACTCAAACCTGGTCCTGTGGTGGGACGGGCTTACAAGTTCCTTCTGGAAGAACGCATGGAACACGGACCACTCTCCCCCGAGGAAGCCGAGCAGAAACTCCTGGCGTGGTGGGAAGCGCAACCCGAGTCCGCCGTCGTCGAGCCATTGACCGAAACTGAGGAGCCCTCATGAACGCTGCGACTTCACCGCGTCCGCAACTCTGGATCCTTCGCCACGGCGAGACCGAGTGGTCCAAGAGCGGCCAGTACACCGGTCTGACTGACCTTCCCCTCACCGTTGAGGGCGAGCAGCAGGCTGTTGAGGCACGCAAGGTCCTGGAAGGCATCGACTTCGACCTCGTCCTGACCTCGCCGCTGCGCCGCGCCCGCCGCACGGCAGAACTCGCGGGCTACCCGGAGGCCGTCCATGAGCCGCTGGCAGTGGAATGGAACTACGGCGACTATGAAGGCATCAGCTCGGACCTGATCCGCAAGGACAACCCGGACTACCTCATCTGGACAGATGGCGTACCCAACGGGGAAACCCTGGATGAGGTTGCTGCCCGGGCCGACAAGATCATTGGACGAGTCCTGGAATCAGGAATGGACAACGTTCTGATAGTGGCCCACGGTCATTTCTCCCGGATACTTACCGCCCGCTGGCTCGAAATGGATGCAAGCGAAGGCCGACACTTCATTCTGGGAACGGCCAAAGTGTGCACCCTCGGCTGGGATAAGCGGACGCCTGCAATTGTGCGTTGGGGACTATAAAACTCGTCCTTAAAGAAAATTTAGGCGAATTAGCTAATTTCGCTGGTCAAACTCCATCTACATGGGGTAGCTTATATCTTGTTCCCAGAGCGACCCGCCGGGAACAAGGCGCGCATTCACCGGTACAGTCAACCGGGACAATGCCACAGCAGGCTGTAAAGGCCGGAAGGAGGTTGGGAAAAATGATTACTTTGACTAGCGGACGGAAGTTGACCGTCACTGCTACCCCGGCCTCTGCTGATGACATGCGCCATTTTTGCTCTCTGACCCACTCCTGAACTACCGGACCGGCCTGTTGCCGGCGGTATTCCTTAAGGCCCTCCTATCTTTGGATGGCTGAGTAGTCAGTTGTAGGCGCGGACCCACGCAGCATGCCGCGGGTGCGCAGTTTCCCCATAGTTCGGAACCAGCTTCTTGTTGGGTCGGCTGCCGGAAGCACGCGCTATTGCACGACGAATCCCTTTTGGGTTCAGTCCGCGAATCCCCTTTATTAGCCTCGGTTATTTATGCCCTTTTAGCCTGGATTTCTCGTGAATTCATATGGCTCTCATTGTTGCGCCTAAATTCCGACTGCATATCTCCCGAAAGGAGGTGAACCATGCGAAAACGCCCTGAAGAAATGCGGTTCGTCAAGAGCACCAATGCTCCCAAGCACCGCACCCTGTTCAATGGCCAACTGCTCGACCAGCGCCGTGAAGACGTCTACGTTGTCCTGCACCAGATGGGACTCATCCGCTGATGCCCAACGACTGAGCCGAAGGAGTTCAGATGCCACACATTCATGCTGAACCTCAAGGAGCCCACGCGGCTACGCGTGGGCTCCTCCCCTTTTAACGTGGGGAACCCCTGAACTCCTCATCTTGTGGAACCCCGGAGGACTGTAAGCTCGATCCCATGCAGGAGACGAAGCCTCACCGGCTGCAAAAACGTGCCCGCTTTGTGGTTCCAAGCCGCAGTGACTCCCTGCTTCGAAATTTCACTGAACTTGTGGGCGGTCCCCTGGGCAAGCACTCTTCCCCCGGGAAGGTGACGTCCGGTCCGTTCACTGTGGAACGCGTCCTGATCATCCTCACCGTATTCGCTGCACTGCTGGCTGTGCTCGCCAAGGACTACTGCCGAGTCCGTGGCTGGGAGACTCCCGGCCAGTTCTATGCGACGTGCTATTCGGATTTTCCGGAGCTTTTCCGGAACCGTGGCCTGGGTGACGGTGCCCTTCCGTTCTTCACCCAAGGAAGCCCGTTCGAATACCCGGTGCTGATGGGCGTCGTCGCCGGCATCACGGCCCTGCTCGTGCCCGGCCAAGGCGCAGGAAACGAGCGCGTGCTGGGCTACTTCGACATCAACGCAACACTGATCGTTGCCGTTTGGATCGTCACGGTGCTCCTGACCGCAAGGATCAACAGGCTCCGCCCCTGGGACGCCGCCATGGTGGCAGTGGCCCCGGGGATCATTCTGGCCGGATTCATCAACTGGGACATGTGGGCCGTGGGACTGCTGGCCCTGGCCATGTACTTCTTCTCGCGGGACAAGCTGATCCTGGCCGGTGTGTTCATCGGCTTGGGGGCGGCCACCAAGATGTATCCGGTCCTCCTACTTGGTGCGGTGCTGGTGCTGGCCTTGCGCACCGGCAAGCTGCGCGCATTCTTCATTACTGCTGGTACAGCCTTCGCATCCTGGCTGGCAGTGAATCTGCCCATAGCAGCACTGAACCCATCGGGATGGGGATACTTCTTCGAATTCAGCCAAAACCGCCCTGCCGGGTACAGCTCACCGTGGTTCGCTTACAACCTCGTGGCTGACCGGGTTCGCTGGGTTCAGATTGACGGCGCAACCGTCAACGCGCTGGCCCTGTCCCTGTTCGTCCTCGCGTGCGTCCTTATTGGTGCTTTGGCCCTCTGCTCCCCACGGCGACCCCGGTTGGCCCAACTGATGTTCCTTCTGGTTGCCGCCTTCATTCTGACCAACAAGGTGTACTCCCCGCAGTTCGTCATATGGCTCATACCGCTGCTTGCCCTGGCCCGGCCCCGCTGGCGCGACTTCCTCATCTGGCAGGCGGCTGAGGGGCTCCACTGGGCGGCCGTCTGGATGTATTTGGGCCAAACAACCAGTGGCGGCTCCGTCCAGCACAACATCGATATGTCCTACTACGTCTTGGCCGTGGGATTGCATATGGTGGCCACCGCGTATCTCATGGCACGGGTGGTCATGGATATTTGGGATCCCGCCCAAGACGCACTCCGCGCCCATGGCGAGGATGATCCGCATGGGGGACCATTCGACGGTGCCCGGGACTGGTTGCGGCTCGATGTGTTCCGCCCGTTACGGTCAGTCCTGCCGTGGCGTACCCGGGCTACGGTGGAGACTACCGATCCCAAAGCACCCCAGCGTACGGAGGTAAACAGCGATGGTTGATGTCGCCGTCGTCGGTGCCGGTCCTAACGGCCTGGCCGCCGCAGTGGTGATGGCCCGCGCGGGCCTGAGCGTCCATGTTTACGAGGCCGCTGATGCGATCGGCGGAGGATCGCGGACCAGCGAGTTGATGGAGCCCGGATATCTCTATGACGTCTGTTCGGCCGTGCATCCCATGGCTGTGGCATCCCCCTTCTTCCGCGCTTTTGAGTTGTCGAAGCGCGTGGAATTGCGGCTGCCGGAGGTCCAGCACGGCACACCGCTGGACAGTGGAGGGGCGGCCCTGGCCTACCAATCCCTGGATCGAACGGTACAGGAGCTGGGCGTCGACGGGCCGGCCTACCGTCGGCTGCTGCAGCCCCTGCTGGAGCGCGTGGACGGGGTGGTGGAGTTTACGTCCAACCAACTCCTGCGCATTCCAAAAGATCCTTTGGCGGCTGTCAGGTTCGGTTTGGCCACTCTGGATCAAGGAACGCCGCTCTGGATGCGACGATTCCGCGAGGATGCCGCACCGGCCCTGTTGACGGGTGTGATGTCCCACGCCCTTGGCTCGCAACCGTCCCTCAGTTCAACGGGTGCCGGACTGTTGCTCAGCGTGCTGGCCCACGCAGGTGGTTGGGTGATTCCTGTTGGCGGTTCCATGTCCATCGCCACAGCAATGGCTGACGACCTCAGGGCCCACGGTGGCACAATCCAGGTGGGCGGGCGCGTGGACTCCTTGGACCAGGTCCGGCCCGCTAAAGCGATACTGCTGGATGTTGCCCCGCCAACTCTGGCGCGCCTGGGTGGTGCGGAAGTTCCAGACCGCTACCGCCGGGCGTTGGAAACATTCCGATTTGGGAATGCAGCGTGCAAAGTGGACTTCATCCTGTCCGAACCCGTTCCGTGGCGCGACCCTGGATTGGCCAAGGCCGGGACGGTCCACGTTGGTGGTTCGAGGCTGGCGATGGCCGAGTCGGAGAATCTAGTGGACATGGGCAAACACCCAACGGAGCCGTACGTTCTGGTGTCCCAGCCATCGGTGGTTGATTCCACCCGGGCACCGGAGGGCCGCCACGTTCTGTGGTCCTATTGCCACGTACCTGCGAACTCCACCGTGGATATGGCCGAAGCCGTCATGGCTCGCATTGAGCGTTACGCGCCTGGCTTCCGCGACGTCGTGGTGGCATCGAAGACCACGACGGCGGCGGAACTGTCCGCATATAACGAGAACTATGTTGGGGGAGACTTCAGTGCAGGTCTGTTGGACCTGCGGGGCCTGGTGCAACGGCCGGTGGTCTCCAACGTGCCGTGGCGAACCCCCATTTCCGGCGTGTACCTGTGTTCCTCGTCTACTCCGCCGGGGCCCGGAGTGACGGGAATGTCCGGGTATCACGCGGCAAGATATGCCCTCAAGGACATATTTAGAATGCGCGTACCTGGGCTAGGCGTAGGACTGTAACTACCCCTGACTACGCCGCCTCACCCAACCAGGTCGCAGCAGTGCGCGTTTTGACGGCTCAAAACGCGCACTGCTGCTAGTTAGTTGGGTTGCGCCGACGGAACCAGGGCGCGGCTGATGCGTCCGTCCCTCATAGTCGCGACGGCGTCGGTGAGGGGAAGGAACTCGGTGTCGTGAGTGACCATGACGGTGGCGGTGCGGAACTCGTTAGTGACCCGCCGAAGTAGCCGGACGATCGACTCGCTGCGTTCGTGATCAAGCGCGGCCGTTGGCTCGTCGACCAGAAGAACAGTAGGGCTGCCCATGAGGGCTCTGGCAATATTCACCCGCTGGCGCTGGCCGCCGGATAACTGGTGTGGGCGCTTATGCGCAGCGTCGGACAGGCCAACGACCTCCAGCAGCTCAGCTGCTTTCTCCCGTTCTCCGCGCACACGCCTGCCCCGGAGGTGCTCACGTATCAGCAACTGCTCGACGGCGGTCAGTGCCGGCAGCAGGTTGGGTTGCTGGAAGATGATGCCCACCTTGTCCCGGCGAAGGGCCGTGCGTTCGGCGTCCGAAAAGGCGTTGACGTCCTCTTCGTCGATGATCACCAGCCCGGCTGTGGGCTTCACGAGGGTCGCCGCGACGGCGAGAAGTGAGGACTTGCCGGAACCGGAGGGTCCTACAAGGGAGAGGAACTCACTTTTATGCACGCTCAGGTTGACGGCGTCCAGCGCCTTGAGGGTTGAGGTGCCGTCCGGGTATTCGAGGGAAACGTTGACCAGGTTCAATGCTGTACTCACGATGCATGCCTTTCTGGGAATGTTTTAGTTGCCGCCGAGTGCCAACAGTGGATCCACTGTGGTGACGCTTCTTACCGCCAGGACTGCGCCCGCCAGGCCCAGGAGGATGATTCCTGCGATAGGCAGCAGTGTGGTCATGGGTGTGATCAGAAAAGGTGCGGCCTGGGCCGCGAACGTTCCGCCGGCCAAGCCCAGAAGACCGCCCACCGCCGCTCCTGCCAGCAGCACCATGGCCGCCTGGGTGAGGGCGTCCCGCAACACATAGCCGGACGAAGCCCCCAACGCCTTGAGGACGGCGATGTCGCGTGTGCGCTGCACTGTCCACACTGTGAGGAACGCGACGATCACCAAGGCCGAAATGCCGTAGAGGAATGCCTGCATCAGCATGAGTGAGCCGTTCTCGCTCTTGTACGAGGCAAGTGCCTGGAACGAACCCACGGGGTCCGTACTGACCGTGCCGGCCGCCGCGTTGGCGGCGTCGAGGTTCACGGAAGCTCCGGCGTCGAAGGTTGCGGTGATGACCGTTGCGGTGCCAGGTGCTGCGTGGGCGATGGTCCGCCAGGTCTCCAGCGTTGTCCACACCACGCCGGTGTGCGAGTACCACTGGTCCTCCACAACGGCTGAAACCGTCAGGTCTGTCCCGCCCGCACGAACCCGGCTGCCAACTTCCAGCGCCAGCTCTTTGGCCAGCGACTCACCCACCACCACCGTCCCGTCCTCCACAGCCGATGGAGCAACCGCGCCGCCAAAGACTGCAACGTTCGCGGTTCCGGTCGGGGTCCCCCCGCCACCCAACGACTGAAAACGGGTCTGGCTGATTCCCAGCGCCTGCGCGGACGTCACACCCGGCTGGTCCCGCCAGGCTGCGAGCTGAACAGGGGAAACTTCGGACTCGGTGTACGAGGCCTTTGGATCACCTCCGGCGGGTGCACCAAAAACAATCTGCTGCACCGGCAGGGCCCCCAGTGCGGACGTCGACTGGTTGCCCAAACCTGCAGTCAGCCCGGAGAGCATGACCAGCAGCAACGTGATGAGGGCGACCACACTGCCCATGAGCGCAAAACGACCCGTGGCGAAGCGGATATCGCGGATGGCAAGAAACATCGGATTCCTTCGATTCAATGCGGGCTTGATCCCGGCTATCTCAACTCTTCCGGCGATAGGCCGCCGAGGCATCGGGAGCCGGATGGATCGGCTGGCATCGTGGGGTTGAACCGGCGATCATCCGAATGGTTGATTCAGGCCCTGGAGCGCGAAATTTGGTTTACGGGAGGAGCGCCGGGGATACGCTGTGAAGCATGCAGTCTCCCGCTGGCGCCGCCACAATCCTCCGCGTGCTGCGCGTGAGCCTTCATCTGGGTTTCGCGGTTCTGCTGCTGGTGGCCGTTGTCCGCTTGGTGACGGGAATGGGAACCAACGGTCCGGCGTCGGCTGTTGCTGTGATTGCCGGACTAAGTCTTTCGGCCCTGCTGGCATTGGTGTACCTCAGCGGGACTCTCTTGGAAAAACGCCATGCAAGCCATCCCACCCGGTTCAATCCCACACCGTACGCACGCTGGTGGCTTGGCGCGGTGATGCTCCTATGGCTGCTGCTCCTCCTGGTCAGCAGCGACTTCGCATGGGTTGCCTTCCCCTTGTTCTTTCTGCAACTGCACCTGCTCCCCCGCGCGCTTGCTTTGCCCGCGATTGCTGTGAGCACTGCGCTTCTGGTGGGCACGCTGTGGTTCCATAGCCGGGGATCGTCCGACGGCGGCCTGCAGCTTGCTATGGTCCTTGGGCCGGTGTTCGGGGCAGCATTCGCAGTGGTCACGGGCTTGGCCTATCGCGCGTTGTTCCTCGAAGCCGAGAATCAGCGCGCTGTTGCCGACGAGCTTCGCAGGACCCGCGCCGAACTCGCACAGACACAGCACGACGCCGGAATGCTGGCCGAACGCGAACGGCTTGCCCGGGAAATCCACGACACCTTGGCGCAGGGCTTCTCAAGCATTGTCCTGATGGGCAGGTCCGCCGAGAAAGCGTTGGACGATGGCGACGCCAGTGCTGCACGGGAGCGGCTACGAACGGTTCAGGACACGGCGTCTGCCAATCTTGCCGAGGCGCGGAGCTTTGTGCGCGGCCTGCGTTCGCCGGATCTTGAGCGCTCGGGACTCGTGGATACCCTCAGCCGCCTCTGTGAGAAAACGGAGACTGAGGCTGCTGCCCGGGGGTCCGCGCTGCGCTGCCGCTTCGAGCTGGTGGGTACGCCGACGGAACTGCCTAATACGTACCAGACCACCCTGCTCCGGGCCGCGCAGGCTTCCCTCGCTAACGTGTGGGCGCACGCCCACGCGCGCACCGCCGTCGTGACCCTGTCTTTCCTGGGCGCTGAGGTGACCTTGGACGTTTTTGACGACGGCATAGGATTCGAGCCGTCGACGGCGGCCGGCACGGCGCGAGGTGACGGCACCGGCGTCGGGCTTCAGAGTTTGCGTGAGCGGCTGGCCGCATTGAACGGCAGCCTGGAGATTGAGTCGGCGCCGGGTGAGGGGACCGTGGTTGCGATCCGGGTGCCGTTGCCGGCGGATGGGGGTGCCGCGTGAGTGAGATTCGGGTGTTGTTGGTGGATGACCACCCGGTTGTTCGGGCAGGACTGCGGGCCATGCTCGCCGACTTCCCGGGGGTGACCGTGGTTGCGGAGGCAGCTGACGGTGATGCCGCGCTGGTGGAACTCAGCAAGCTCAATACTTTGGGTGAGCCCGTGGACCTGGTGCTCATGGACCTGCAGATGGGCAGCGGCATGGATGGCGTAACGGCTACGGAGAGGATCAAGGCGGGTGAGGCCGGGACTCCCCCGCCGCCTGTGCTCATTTTGACCACCTATGACACAGACGCGGACATCCTCGCCGCAGTGGAGGCCGGTGCAAGCGGCTATATGTTGAAGGACGCACCCCCGGAGCAGATCCGGCAGGCCGTGTTGTCCGCGGCGGCCGGGCAAACCGCATTGGCACCGGAGGTTGCGGCGCGGCTCATGGGCCGGATCCGGAATCCTTCCCCGGCTTTGAGCGCCCGGGAAGTACAACTTTTGGAGCTCTTGGCAACGGGTATGAGCAACCGTGCCATGGCCAAGCAACTCTTCATTTCCGAGGCCACGGTGAAGACCCACTTGGTGCACATTTACTCGAAGCTCGGCGTGGACAACCGGACCGCTGCCATAGCCGTCGCGACGCAGCGCAGGATTATCCGCTCGCGCTGACTCTCCCCAACTGAGTCGCAACTGTGCGCGTTTTGAGCGCCCAAAACGCGCACAAATGCGACTCAGTCGGGTAAGAATTTTGGTTAAACGGTTGACCTTTGATCCTTTTGCAGTGACGATTAGTGCACGTTTCGCTATGAGTTAGATCACAAAAAGTCACTCGTCGAAAGTTGGCCCCACATGTCCGCACCCACATTGGGCTTCTTATCCGGCACTGCCCCCGGCAGCTCCGGACGCACCAAAAAGCTAGTCAGGAAGGCCGCTTCCCTCGGCCTAGCCTCGCTGCTCCTCGCAGGAACCATCCCCGCACTCACCTTTGCCGCGGCCGCCAATGCCGCTCCAGGTGATCCCGCGGCCATTAAAACCGTCACCCCCGAAGTCCCTGTCGATGCCGCCGGAGTACCCCTCGGAGCGGTGACCGGGTTTACCCAGTCCGGCAACGTCGTCAACCTTTCCGCGGAGAAGGGCGCCATCCGCGTCACGTTCCTGGACGACGGCAATTTCCGCCTGGAAGCTGACCCCAGCGGAAAATTCACCGATCCCGCCAATACAGACCAAGGCGATCCGGCCAGGACCGCCAACATCGTGGTGGGCAAGGATAAGTTCCCCGGCACCACACCCACAGTCACAGACGGCGACTGGCTGGTCCTGAAAACTGCCAAGATCAGCGTCGAGATCAACAAGGCCACCACACAGCTTCGGGTTCTCAGGACTGACGGCTCGTTGGTTCTGGAGGAGTCCGCCCCCATCACCTTCGGCGCCAACTCAGCTACGCAGCACCTTGCCCAGCAGGACGGCGAGCAGTTCATCGGCGGCGGCATGCAGAACGGCCGCTCCGTGCACACCGGCGCACTCATCAACATTGCCAAGAACTTCGACTGGGACGATGACGGCTACCCCAACGCCGTGCCGTACTACATGTCCTCCAAGGGCTACGGCGTTCTCCGCGACACCTTCGCCCGCGGCTCCTACAACTTCGGCGGCCAGCCCACCACCACGCATGAGGAAAAGCGCTTCGATGCCTACTATTTCGTGGGCGACTACAAGCAGTCCCTTGGCGCGTACACCACGCTGACCGGCAAGCCCATGATGCCCCCGGTCTACGCCTTGGAATACGGCGACGCCGACTGCTACAACCGCTCCAACCCGGGGTACTCCTCCTCGGGCTACGGTGATCCCGACGGCGCCAAGCAGCGCACGCCCGACGCCATCAAGACGGCCCGGAAGTTCGTGGAGAACGACATGCCCGCCGGCTGGATGCTGGTCAACGACGGCTACGGCTGCGAGTACCAGCAACTCCCGGAAACCGTGAGCAACATCGAGGAAGAAACCGACCTCAAGGTTGGCCTCTGGACGCAGCGTTCCCTGACCAACCAGGAGTACGAAGTGGGCGAGGCCGGCGTCCGGCTCCGCAAGCTCGACGTCGCGTGGGTAGGCCAGGGCTACCGCCAGGCACTCACCGGTTGCGAAGCGGCGCACGGCGGCATCGAACAGTATTCAAATGCCCGCGGCACCTCGCTGATGGTGGAAGGTTGGGCCGGCTCCCAGCGCTGCGGCATGCAGTGGACGGGTGACCATTCAGGAAACCTCGACGCCGTCCGCTGGCAGGTTTCGGCCCTCACCGGCGCCGGCAACTCGGGTTTGGCATTCACCACGGGCGATGTTGACGGCATCTTCGGCGGTTCCGCTGAGTCCTACGTCCGCGACCTCCAATGGAAGGCCTTCGCCCCGGCGCTGTACTCCATGTCCGGCTGGGCAGCCACTGACAAGCGTCCGTGGCTCTACGGCGACGAGGCTACAGCCATCAACCGCCAGTACCTCCAGCTCCGCCAGCAGCTCATGCCCTTCATTTACACGCTGGCTCAGGAGTCATCCACAAGCGGCGTTTCCATGATGCGCTCCATGGCTCTTGAGTTCCCTGACCAGGAATGGTCTTACGGCGCCGAGGCAAACAACCAGTTCATGCTCGGTTCCGACTTCCTGGTAGCCCCGGTCTTCACCCAGACCGACGTGCGCAACGGCATCTTCCTCCCGGCAGGCCAGCAATGGGTGGATTACTGGACCGGCAAGCTCTACCAGGGCGGCCAGATCCTCAACGGCTACAACGCACCGCTGGACAAGCTTCCGGTTTTCGTTCGTGCAGGTGCTGTGATCCCGCAAGGAATTGTTGCCCGTAACGCGTCTTTGGTTCCTGAGGATTCCATGATCACTCTGGACGTCTACGCCAAGGGCCAGGACGCCTTCACTCTGTACGAGGACGACAAGGTGACCCGCGAATTCAAGGATGGCAAGTCTTCCAGCCAGATCTTCTCGGTGGACGCTCCAGGCACCGGTAACAGCAGTGTCAAAGTGACCATCGGTGAGCGGAAGGGCGAGTACACCGGCAAGGCGGAGGCACGTCCGTACGAACTGAAAGTCCACGCGGGAGCAGCACCCAAGGACGTCAGGATCGGCGGCACCAAGCTGGCCCAGCACTCCACCCAGACCGCTTATGCTGCAGCAACCACCGGCTGGTTCTTCGACGAGGCCAACAACGGCACCATCTGGGTGAAGACGGGCTCAATTGCCTCCAACCAATCCGCTACGGTTCAGCTGCAGCAGGCCGGCCCGCTGGGCGGCAAGAGCCAGGAAGACACCGCGGCTGAAGTTCGCGTGACCACCGGCCAACAGGTCTTCCAGGACCAGGAAACCACCGTCACGGCGGCCTTCGTGAACACCGGAACCAAGGCTAAGAGCAACGTGGTGCTGACCCCGGTGCTTCCTGAAGGCTGGACTGTGGTGTCGGCCTCCGGCGCAACAGCTGCAAAGGTTGAAGGCGGCGCCACAGCAACTGCCACGTTCGTTATCAAACCGGGGACCAGCGCAAAGGCGGGCCAACAGACCGTGCGGGTATCGGCGTCGTACGACGCATCCGGGACCATCCAGTCCGTGACCGGCGGCAACCAGATCTACGTTGCTTATGGTTCTTTGGCCGCTGCGTACAACACCGTCTCGATCACCACCGTGGCGGGCAAGGCACTAGGAAACTTCGACGGCGGAGGGGCCACCTTCGCTGCCGAACAGCTGGCTGCCGCCACGGTTCCTGCAGGCGGAGTCCGGCCGGGCAGCACAGTAACGGTGGACGCCGGAAAACCGACACAGGTTGACTACACGTGGCCGGCCGTCGGACCCGATGTACCTAACTCGGTGGCGCTTTCCGCGCAGACCATTGCCGTTAAGGGCAAGGGAACGCACCTGGCCGTGCTTGGATCCGCCGCGGTGGGCAATGGAACCAGCGCGGTTTTGACGCTGAGCTACGCGGACGGAACAACCGAGCAGCAATCCATCTTCTTCCCCAACTGGTTGCAGCCGTCCGTCCTCAACGGGGCAGTGGTGGCCGTTTCCGAACAGGGTAGGAACAACGCCAACGGGCCGTCGCCGGAGTACACACAGTACAAGTACCAGGCGTTCTCCAACACGGTCCGGCTCAACCCCACCAAAGAGCTGGCGTCCGTCACCCTGCCCACTGACACCCGCGTGAAGTTCTTCGACTGGAAAGTGACATCGCAGCCGTTGCCGAACGTCCCGCTTGGAACGGTGTACGCCTCGGACACGCCGTGGGTCCAGGCTTTGAACGGCTACGGCGTAATCGGTAAGAACGTTGCCAACAAGGACTCGGCGTCGTCCCCGGACAAGCCGCTGGCCATCAACTACACGGATCCCGTGACAGGTCAGCAGCCTGTGTTCAGTAAGGGCCTGGGCGTTCATGCTGCCTCAAAGATCACCTATTACCTGGGAGGAAAGTGCACCTCTTTCACCTCGCAGGTGGGCCTCGAGAGTGGCTTTGGCGGGAACATCATCTTCAAGGTCAATGCCGACGGCGTGAACAAGTACCAATCGCGCACGTACACACCGGGATTTGCCCCTGAGTCCGTGTCCGTTGACCTCACTGGTGCGGCATATGTGGAATTGGTGGTGGACCCCTCCGGATCCATCAACGGCGCGCATGGCGTTTGGGGTGATGCAAAGTTCACATGTGCTTCGTAGCCTGACGTGAAGACCGCCGTCGCTCGCCAACTCCAGCCGGGGTGGCGGGCGGCGGCCGTCCGTTTTAACGGCCACAACAAGAAAGTGTCAGGGGAACGGGGCATAATGTCGCAAATGGGGAAATTGAAAAAACACGGTCTTGTCCTTGGTCTCGTATCGCTGGTGATGGCCGGTTCGCTGACCGCCTGCGATGACGGCCGCGCCGGCGCGGAAGGAGCAGCCAAGCAGCTCGCCTCCTCGCTGGCGGCGCTCGACGTCGGCCAGCTCGCCGTGGAGGGTAAGGACGCAGCCGCGGCCAATGATCAACTCAAAGCCGTCTTCGAGGGACTCGACGCCAAGCCGGCAGTAGAGTCAGGCGACGTCAAGCTCGACGGCGACACCGCAACGTTCCCCCTTAAATACAGCTGGAACATCGGCTCGGCCAAGTGGGAGTACAGCTCCGAAGCCACGCTGAAGAAGGTCGGCGACAAGTGGGCTGTCCAATGGACCCCTGCACTCCTTGCACCGGAACTCTCCGAGGGTGAGACCCTGTCCGTCAAGACCGTTCCCGCGCAACGCGGCCAGATCCTGGGTGCCGGAGATGCTCCCATTGTTGAGGACCGTCCCGTCTTCCGGGTGGGCATCGACAAGACCAAGGTTCCGGCAGAGCAAGCCGACAGTTCTGCGCGAGCCATGGCGGCTCTGCTCGGGCTGGACCCTGAAGAGTACGCCAAGCAGGTTGCTGCCTCAGGTCCGCAGGCTTTCGTGGAGGGCCTTGTGCTGCGCGCCTACACGGCGGAAATCACTGAAGCTAAAATCGAGGCCATTCCCGGCGGATCGAGCATCCTGGACTCCATGGCTTTGGCTCCCACCCGGACTTTCGCGCGGGCATTGCTCGGCAGCGTTGGTCAAGCCAGTGCTGAACAGATTGAAAACTCCAATGGTGCGCTGCGCGCCGGAGACACCACGGGCACTGGCGGTCTGCAGCAGAAGTACGACTCGTTGCTGCGCGGTAAAGATGGCGTGGAAGTCCTGGCAACTCCCGAGGTTAAGTCCGAAGGTGAGACCCCGGGCACCAAAGTGTTCTTCTCGTCCCTCCCGTCCCCGGGCACCACGCTGAAAACCACGCTGGACCTGAAACTCCAGCAGCTGGCGGAGGAAACGTTGGCCGGTGTTGGGCCCGCGTCGGCCATTGTTGCCCTTAAGCCATCCACCGGCGCTGTACTAGCCGCAGCGTCCGGACCAGGCAGCAACGGCTACAACACGGCCATGCTTGGCCAATATGCGCCGGGTTCCACCTTCAAGATTGTTGATTCCCTGGCCATGTTCCGCAACGGCGCCACCCCCGATTCCAAGGTTGAATGCCCCTCAACGCTGACCGTGGACGGCCGCACGTTCAAGAACGCCGAAGGGTATCCGGAAAGCTCCCTCGGCTCGGTGGCCCTCCGCGACGCTTTTGCGCACTCCTGCAATACGGCCTTCATCAACGCCCGGGATGCCGTCAGCCAGGACCAGCTCGAATCCGCAGCTCAGGCTCTGGGCGTGGCGGTTGAAGCTCCCAAACTGGGCGCAGACGCGTTTTTGGGTTCTGTTCCGGGCGCTGCCGAAGGTACCGAGCACGCTGCTTCCATGATCGGCCAGGGCAAGGTGCTCTTTTCCCCGCTCTCAGCCGCGGTCATGGCAGCTTCCGTCGCCAACGGCGCACCTGTTTCTCCGCAACTCGTGCTGAACGCTGACGCCGCCCAGTCCCCGGCCGCCACCCAGAACCCCAGCTCCGGTGCCACTCCCACCGAAGGTGGCGCCGCGTCGCCGTCGTCCGCGTCCGCTTCAGTGAGCGCCGTTCCTGTGTCACCGGCGTCCACCAAGCCGATCACCAAGGAAGAAGCCGCTGCACTGTCGGACATGATGCGGGCTGTAGTGACCTCAGGCCACGCTGGCTTCCTCGCCGAGGTTCCCGGTACGCCGGTGGGGGCCAAAACAGGCACCGCGGAATTCGGCAATGACAACCCGCCAAAGACCCATGCGTGGATCGTTGCAACGCATGGGGATCTGGCGGTTGCAGTGTTCGTGGAAGAAGGCGGACTGGGTGCCACCACCAGCGGACCCCTGCTGAAGTCGTTCCTCACCGCAGCCGGCTGACACCGCCGTCGAGTGCCAATCCGCCGCCATGGGAGGATTGAAACGTGGCCCATATTGACGTTTCCGGCATCGACTACTTCCTCTCCGACGGCACCCAGCTGCTCAACGGGGTGACCTTCAAGGTCCCCGATGGCACCAAAACGGCGCTCATCGGGCCTAACGGAACGGGCAAGACCACCCTGTTCAAGATCATCTCCGGTGACCTCACGCCGGACGAGGGTGTTGTTGGCCGCTCCGGCAACATGGGCATCATGCGGCAGTTCGTGGGCCAGGTTCGGGACGAATCCACTGTCCGGGATCTCCTCGTTTCCACGGCGCAGGCCAGCCTCGCAGCCGCTGCCAAGGCTGTGGAGGACGCCGAGCTGGCCATGATGGAGCACGACGACGAGCCCACGCAGATGAAGTATGCGCAGGCGATCGTGGACTGGGGAGACGCCGGCGGGTACGACGTCGAGACCGTCTGGGACGAGGTCTGCATGGCAGCCTTGGGGATTTCGTTCGACAAAGCGCAGTTCCGTCGCGCCTCCACCCTGTCCGGTGGCGAGCAGAAGCGCCTGGTCCTGGAAGCCCTGTTCGCTGGCCCGGACGAGCTCCTCCTCCTCGACGAACCCGATAACTACCTGGACGTTCCGGGCAAGCGCTGGCTGGAAAGCAAGCTCAACGAGTCCAAGAAGACCGTCCTGTTCATCAGCCACGACCGCGAGCTGCTCAACAACGCGGCCAGCCGTATCGTCACACTCGAGCCCGGTATCAATGGCGCTTCAGCATGGATCCATGGTGGCGGCTTCGGCACATATGTCGAGGCGCGTGCCGATCGTAACGCCCGTTTTGAGGAACTCCGGAAACGCTGGGACGAGGAGCACATCAAGCTCAAGGAACTCGTCAACATGTACAAGAACAAGGCCGCTTTCCGTTCCGATATGGCTAACCGGTACCAAGCAGCGCAAACCCGTCTGGCCAAGTTCCTGGAAGCCGGCCCACCCGAGGCCTTGCCGATCGAACAGAACGTCAAGATGCGCCTCAAAGGTGGGCGAACAGCCAAGCGTGCCGTCGTGGCCGAGAAGCTGGAACTGACCGGTCTCATGAAGCCGTTCTCCACCGAGATCTGGTTCGGCGACCGCGTTGGTGTTCTTGGTTCCAACGGTTCGGGCAAGAGCCACTTCCTGCGCCTCCTGGCTACCGGCGGCACCGATCCGGAGCGTGAGCACCTGCCGGTGTCCGAGGTAGTGATTGCTGAAGTGCCGCATCAAGGCACCGTGAAGCTGGGTGCCCGCATCCGGCCAGGGTTCTTCGCACAGACGCATGTCCGGCCTGATCTGTTGGGCCGGACGCTGCTCGAGATCCTGCACCGTGGCGATGAGCACCGTTCCGGACTCGCCCGTGAGGCCGCCGCCGGTGCCTTGGATTCGTACGGCTTGGCCGGTCAGTCCGAGCAGAAGTACGAGTCCTTGTCCGGTGGTCAGCAGGCACGGTTCCAGATCCTGCTCCTGCAACTCTCCGGCGCCACGTTGTTGCTGCTGGACGAGCCTACGGACAACCTTGACCTTCATTCGGGCGAGGCTCTGGAACGGGCCATCGACGCTTTCGAGGGCACTGTCCTTGCTGTCACGCACGACCGCTGGTTCGCAAAGTCCTTTGACCGTTTCATGATCTTCGGTTCCGACGGCAAGGTCTACGAGTCGGAGGAACCCGTGTGGGATGAGAAGCGGGTGGAGCGCGCCCGCTAAGCCCGAACGCTCTCTCACATAACTGAACTGCTCCCCTGAAGT
>NZ_SDXQ01000009.1:0-16650 GCF_006964045.1 Arthrobacter sp. TS-15
TCGGGGACCAGTTCATAACCGCCCCTTTCGGCGAACGCTCTTGCACCTGCTGCGAGAGCGTTTCGCTTTAAGCCATTGGATGTGAGAGAGGGATGGTGCTCAAATGATCATGCTATGTGATTATTTGAGCAAATGTTGCTACGGTTGAAGCATGGGAACTGCTGACCGCCACCGGCTCATTGGCGAGCTGTTGCGCACCCGCGAGCAAGCAACAGTGGAAGAGCTCGTCCAAGCAACAGGAGCTTCCGGCGCCACCGTCCGCCGCGACCTGGAAATCCTCGCCGCCAACGGAGTCCTGAAGCGCGTCCACGGCGGTGCACGCAGCCTGTTGGCGCGCGGAGACAACCCAGGTTACGGGCAACGCGAATTGGAACACCACGAAGCCAAGGTCCGTATTGCAAAGGTGGTGGACCAGCTGATCAGGGACCGCGAATACGTGTGGCTGGACAGCGGATCCACGGCAACGGAAATCGCGCGACGCCTGGGTAACCGTGAAATCACGGTAATGCCCATGTCACTGCATGGCGTCGAGGCCCTCACTCACACCAAGGACGGCCGCGCGCCGGAGCTCATTCTTCCCGGCGGCCGTCTCATCCCGGGGGAACAGTCGTTCCGGGGACCCATGACCGAAGCCAACATTCGCTCACTGAGGTTCGACACCGCCGTCGTAACTCCCTGCGCACTTAACCTCAAGGACGGCCTGCTGGCCCACGATCTTGATGATGCCGCGGTGAAACGTGCCGGACTGGAATCCGCGGCGCGGGTCATCGCGGCATCCGCAGGCAGCAAGTGGAATGCCAGCGCAGTAGCTCTCGTGGCAGCCATGGAGGCTGTGGACGTCATCGTGACAGACCAAGAACCATCCCCCGACGATCTTGCCCGGCTCAACAAACTCTCCGTGGAAGTTGTGATTGCATGACCACCAACACCAGAAGCACCACCAACGTCAACGCCGCGGCCGTGGCGACGTTCCTGATCTTCGGCATGAACGGATTGGTCTTCGCCAGCTGGGCTGCGCGCATCCCTGCTGTGACGGAGGCGCTCAGCCTGACGTCCGGCCAGATGGGCACGCTATTGCTCTGCACCGCTGTGGGTTCTCTACTGGCGCTGCCATCGGCCGGATGGGTAGTGGGCAGGATCGGTACAGCCAACACGGTCCGGGTGGCCGGCATCGTGGCTGGCGCCGCAGGTGCAGCCATTGCCTTCTCACTGATGACCGCTTCCGTTCCGGGTACGGCGGTAGCCCTGTTCTTCTTCGGCATTGGCATCGGGCTATGGGACGTGGCTCAGAACATCGAAGGCGCTGACGTCGAGCACCGGCTCAAGCGCACCATCATGCCCCAATTCCACGCTGCCTTCAGTGGTGGGGCGTTCCTGGGCGCCCTGATCGGTGCCGGACTCTCCCAACTGGGTGTGGGCCTGCCGGAGCACTTGTTGGTTATCGCGGCGATCGCCATCGCCTTGGCGCTGACAGTTCCCAAGTACTTCCTGCCGCACGAGGTGGAAGAAATTCACGACGGCGGCGCGGTGGCTGAGAAGGGTCCCACAGCTTGGCGGGATGGCAGGACGCTGCTCATCGGTGTGGTGGTCCTCGGTGCCACGCTCACCGAAGGTGCGGGCAATGACTGGATCGCGAAGGCTGCGGTGGACGGCCTCGGAGCCTCGGAGTCCACCGGTGCGTTGCTCTTTGCGCTCTTTGTCCTGGCTATGACCGTCATGCGGTTCTTCGGCGGCAAGGCGATCGACAAGTTTGGACGAGTGAACGTCCTCCGGGCCAGCATGGCAGCAGCCGCCGCAGGGCTCGCACTGTTTGTCTTCGCAGGCAATGTGGTCCTGGCCGGCGTTGGTGCGGCACTGTGGGGCGTTGGAGCGGCCTTGGCCTTCCCTATGGGGATGTCGGCCGCAGCGGACGACCCCAAGCATGCAGCCGCCCGGGTATCCGTGGTTTCCACCATCGGCTACGTAGCCTTCCTGGCTGGTCCGCCACTGCTGGGCTACCTCGGCGACCACACCGGAATCCATATGGCTTTGCTTGCCATCGGTGCGCCTATTTTGCTTGCTCTGCTTCTTGCCGGCGTTGCGAAGCCTTTGCCGACCAAATAGTGCGCCCGTCTGCCAGCTCATTCTCCTTAATGCATGTGTCTCGGAAGTACCACCACATGAGCAGCACAGTGCCGGCGGCAAGGCACGCCCCGCCCAAGACATCACTGAGCCAGTGGGCCGAGAGGTAAGTGCGGCTCATCATCATGGCGATCACGCCAAGGGCGGCGATCACTGCCATCCACCAGCGTCCGATCAGCAACGTGGTCACCAGGAGGAACGCTGTGGTTGCAGATACATGCCCTGAGGGGTATGAACCTGTATCGGTGAGAACCTTGGCCCCCTCTGGCCGGTCCCTGCCCACCACGGCTTTCGCCAGCTGCGTCAGCGCCAGTACGGAAAGGCCGCTTGCAGCTGCGAAGATGGCTGCTTTGGGTCGGCGCCATATCAGGAGCGACGCAGCCAGCACCGCGTGGAAGAAAAGCATCCCGGCATACCCTGCCCAATTGAGGACTGCGTTCACCTGATCCCAGAACGGGGAGTGCAGGCTGAAGGCGTAGGATTGCCAGCCGGTGTCCGCCCGGTTGAAGGCCGGCTCGCCTGGCCCTGCCATGATCAACACCCCGGGAACTGCAAAGGCGCACAGCAGGAGTACTCCGGGGGTGACCAGCTGCCAGCCGGGGCGCGGACGTGGATGGAGTACACGAATCATCCATTCATGGTAGCCATGGCAGATGGGTGGCACCGGCAGGCGTTAGTGTGAAGGCATGCGAGGCTTCTTGGGCAAAGGCCCCAAACGGGTTGCGAGGTTTGACCATTTCCTGGTGCGGGCAGTGTCCCGGCAACCCCAGGGCGATCACGATGTCTTTTTCCGGAGACTCTCCGCTGCGGCCACCAAAGGGAAGTTGTGGTTCGGAATAGCCGGAGTCATGGCCGCCTTTCCCGGAAAACCGCGCAGGGCGGCCCTTCACGGGGTGCTCGCGCTAGGTGTCGCGTCAGCGGTCACCAACCTCATCTTCAAGCGGCTGCTCCCTCGGGCCCGCCCCCTCCCGACGCACCTGCCGCTGTTCCGCTTCGTGAACCCGCAACCCACCAGTTCCTCCATGCCCTCGGGTCATTCCGCGTCCGCCGTGGCATTTGCTGTGGGCGCTGGGATTGTCTCCCCCGGCCTGGGTCTGGCCTTTGCTCCGATTGCTGCGGGAGTGGCCTACTCACGCGTGCACACGGGCGCCCACTGGCCCTCCGATGTGGTGTTCGGTTCCGCACTGGGCGCCGGAGCAGCCGTCCTGACCCGTAAGTGGTGGCCTGCCAGACCTGCTGAACCGACACCTCGCCGAACGCCTGCGAAGGCGCCGGCAATATCTGATGGCGACGGGCTGGGTATAGCGGTCAATGCCCTGGGTGGGTCCTACACCCCTGAAACCGCGGAACTTTTGCGGGGCATATTCCCTAAGGCGCATATACGTGAAATTTCCGAGGGTGAAGACGTAGCGGCTGAAATCGAGGCGGTCGCAACCCGACCAGGCATCGTCGCCTTGGGCGTTTGGGGCGGCGACGGAACGGTGGGCACCGCGGCGGCTGCCGCCGTCGAACATTCACTGCCGCTCCTGGTCCTGCCAGGGGGAACCCTCAACCACTTCGCCCGCGACCTCGGTACCAGCTCCATAGACGATGCAATCGACGCCGTGACCCGAGGGCAGGCGGCTTCCGTCGATTTGGGCCATGTGGTGGTCCAGCGGGGCCTTCCCGAGGCGCCCGAGACCACCGAGTTGGCCATGCTGAATACTGCCAGCTTTGGCGTCTATCCGAATCTGGTGCGTCGCCGGGAGAGATTGCAGCCCGCTATGGGTAAGCCGTTGGCCGGCGTGGTGGCATCGCTACGCACCTTCGGAGTGAACTCCCCCACCACACTCCTGGTTGATGGGGTGAAGCACAAGCTCTGGATTCTCTACATGGGCAGGGGCAGGTTCTACCCCAGCGACCATGCACCACTACGCAGGCCGGTACTGGATGACGGTGTTTTCGATCTGCGCATGATCACTGCGGACGAGCCGTTTGCCCGTGCAAGGCTGCTCTGGGCAGTCGTGACGGGTACGGTTGCCGCCTCCAAGGTCACCCACCTGACCGAGGCCACTACCGTTACCGTGGAAGCGATTGGGCAGCCCTTGGTTCTGGCGGTTGACGGGGAGCCGAAGCCTGGCGTCCGCAAAGCCACCTTCACGGTGAAGCCGGGCGAGCTTACCGTCTACTCGCCGCTGCCGGAGGCCTAAGGCGCGGGGGCATCATCCGCGAGGACTACCCTGACTGAACCCTGAATCATCCCTGAGACAGGCGATTTGTGTTCCTTCCGTGAGTAGCGTTGTAGCTACATTCGAAACTCACTTGCACGCACATGTGCTCCGAGGAGGGAACGCTTCCATGATCGAAGCAAAAGGCCTGACCAAGGTCTACGGCGAGAAGACCGCCGTGGGCGGCGTCAGTTTCACTGTCCAGGCCGGACGGGTGACGGGCTTCCTGGGTCCGAACGGTGCCGGCAAGTCAACCACCATGCGCATGATCATGGGGCTGGACGCTCCTACATCGGGCTCTGTAACCGTCAACGGTGAGCCCTTCGCGCAACACAAGGCGCCGCTGCGGGAGATCGGTGCCCTGTTGGACGCCAAGGCTGTTCACACGAGCCGCACCGCATACAACCACCTGCTTGCTATGGCAGCAACGCACAGCATCCCCAAGAGCCGTGTCCGGGAAGTCATCGAGATGACCGGACTGGGAGACGTCGCCAAGAAGAAGGTCAAGGGATTCTCACTCGGAATGGGTCAGCGCCTTGGCATCGCCGCAGCGCTGCTGGGTGACCCGCAGACCATCATCCTCGATGAGCCGGTGAACGGTCTTGATCCTGAAGGCGTGGTGTGGGTTCGCAACCTCGTCAAGTACCTGGCTTCTGAAGGCCGCACGGTGTTCTTGTCCAGCCACCTCATGAGCGAAATGGCGCTGACTGCAGACCACCTGATCGTGATCGGCCGCGGCAGGATCATCGCCGACGCACCCATCGCCGAAATTATCACCGGCAAGGGCCATGCACGGACCCGCGTCCGCACGGACCAGCCTGAACGCCTCATGCAGCTCCTGGCCGGCACCGGCGTATCCGTGGAGGTCCACGAACGCGAACTGCTGGAAGTTTCAGGGCTTGATCCCCGCGGCATCGCCCGTACGGCTTTGGACAACCAAGTGATGGTCTACGAGCTGACACCGCTCCAGGCAAGCCTGGAAGAGGCTTACATGGAACTGACCAAGGATGAGGTCGAATACCACTCGCACATCACCACCGGGGCCTCGGTTCCCGCCCAGGCCGGAGGGAAATAGACATGAGCACCACCACTGTGGACCGCAAGTCCATCCGCAACTCCGTCGGTCCCGGACCGGCATTCCACCGCGTACTCAACTCCGAGTTCATTAAGTTCCGCACGCTGATGTCCACGCTGATCCTCCTGGCTTCCACTGCCTTGGTGATGGTGGGTTTCGCCGCCCTCTCAGCATGGGGAACAGGACAGTTTGCAGAGCAGGTGGCCAACGACCCTGAGGCCGCTGCCGCCATGGCAGCGCAGGGTGGGGACCTCGCGGTGAGCATACCCACCTCGGGAATCTCGTTTGCCCAGCTCATCCTCGGGTCCTTGGGCGTCCTGCTCATGAGCTCCGAGTTCACCACCGGAATGGCACGCTCCACCTTTGCCGCCGTTCCCAAAAGGCTTTCGCCCTTCCTGGCAAAGCTGATTGTGGTGATGGTCAGCTCCTTCCTCCTGACCGCCGTGTCCATCTACATCGCCGGGCTGGTGTCGCTCCCCATCGTGGATAACTACGACCTCAAGCTGGATCTGGGCAGCTCACAGTCGGTCAAGCTCCTGGTGGTCAACAGCATCTACGTGGCAGCTGTAGCGGCCATTGGCATGGCCCTTGGAACGATCGTGCGGAACTCTGCCGGCGGCATCATGAGCTTGGTTGGACTGCTGTTTGTGGCACCCATCGCTTTCCAGCTCATCCCCGGTGATTTCTTCAAGGAAGCCAACAAGTACCTGCCCACCAGCACCATTAGTCCGTTGACCGCCGTCGAGCATGTTCCTGAAACGCTGGAAGCCTGGCAGGCAGGCTTGGTCCTGGGAGCTTGGGTAATTGTCCCGGTTGCGCTTGCCATGATTTTGCTCAAGAAGCGGGACGTCTAGGACGGAGTGCCGTCTAGGCTCGATTCATGACTGAAGCTCCACAGATGAAGGACGTATCGGCCACCACGGCCGATGCGTCCTTCGCTGAAATTGCCCAGCGACGCAGGGGCCGTATCCGGCGCTACTTCTTCAAGCGTCCCCGCGCCATGGATGCCGTGGTGATCCTCTGCTACGTTCTCCTGGCGCTGCCCACCATCATTCCGTCGGCCGTCGACGGTAAATGGCTCGTGGTGGTAATTCTGCTGTTGATCGCCTCGGCGTTGTTCTTCAGGCGACGGTTCCCGCTGCAGGTGGTTCTGGCAGTCGCGCTTCTTGAAATAGCGGCCACCATCCTGAACCCATGGGGCTCGAACGTTTCCGCTGGCCTGTGGTTCGCACTGTACGCGGTGGCGGCGCTCCGGAGGCGTGCGCTGACCCTGGTGGTGTTCGCCGCGGCCAGCCTCCCGTTGAGCCTTTTGTACTTGTTCATGTGGACCAGCCCCAGCCAGATGGACAATTTGCAGGACGTCCCGGAGAACTTCCACCTCATCAACAACATCGCCACCGCCGTGACCATCATGCTCTCCAACCTCCTCGCCACGGGCATCGGCATCTCGGTACGCCAACGCAGGGAGCATGAGGCGGAGATCGCGGCCTGGGCTGCGCGGACAACGCAGCTGGGCAAGGTCACCGAACGGAACAGGATCGCCCGCGAAATGCACGACGTCGTTGCGCACTCGCTGACGGTAATGATCAGTCTCTCGGACGGTGCCGCCGTGGTGGTCAAGAAGGATCCGCAGCGGGCCGGCGACGTCCTCGGCGAACTGTCGCGCACGGGAAGGGCCGCCTTGGCAGATATGCGCCGGGTGCTCGGTGTCCTGCGCGACGATTCCGGGCGGCCAGCACCGCTGACACCCCTTGAATCCGGGCAGAACCTGGCGAAGCTCTTGGACGGTTTCCGAACTGCCGGACTGCCGCTGCACTATGCCCATACGGGACCTGGCCTCCCGGCTGACCCGGCTTTCGAACTGACGGTCTACAGGATTGTGCAGGAGTCGCTGACCAACGTTTTGAGGTACGGGCGCTCGCTCAGCCGGGTTGATGTCCAAGTGGCTCGCGACGGCGATTTGGTCACCATTGACGTGCTCGACGACGGCCGGGGAACCCGCGAAGGTGGCAGCGAGTCGGTGGGCAGCCTGGGGACAGGACAAGGCATTGCCGGAATGAATGAACGCGCCGGAATCTATGCTGGAATCGTTACTGCCGGTCCGGGAAAAAGGGGAGGCTGGGCGGTCCACGCCGAGCTCCGCTGGAACGGCGAAAAGGGGGAATCATGACCGAAGACATCATCAACGTGCTGCTGGTGGACGATCAGCCACTGCTGCGGATGGGCTTCCGGCTCATTCTTGAGGGCGAAGAGGACTTCCACGTTGTGGGCGAGGCGTCGGATGGGATTGAGGCCGTACGCCAGGTAGAGGCCCTGCAGCCGGACGTGGTCCTGATGGACGTGCGTATGCCAGGCATGGACGGCATCGAAGCAACACGACGGATCTCGGATTCAGGCTCCGATGCGCGGGTCATCATCCTGACCACTTTCGACCTTGATGAGTACGCTTTCAGCGGCTTGCAGGCCGGTGCTTCCGCGTTCCTACTTAAGGACGTTGCGCCATCTGAACTGGTTCACGCTGTGCGCCTGGTAGCCAGTGGCGATGCGGTGGTGGCGCCGCGAGTCACTCAACGCCTGCTGGAAACCTATGTTCGAGGCGGCGTGGTGCCCGGACATTCTCCGAGCCCGCACCGCGATCCCCTTTTGGACGAACTCACCCCGCGGGAAACCGAAATCCTCACCACTATCGCCGAGGGCCTTTCCAATGCTGAGATCGCCCATAAGTTCTTCCTCTCCGAGGCCACTGTAAAGACTCACGTGCGCCGGATCTTGAGCAAGCTCCAGTTGCGGGACAGGGTGCAGGTTGTGGTGTATGCCTATGAAACCGGACTCGTGGTGCCCAGCAACCCAGATTACTAGTCTTGTCTGTGGCTTCCTGACCTCCTTTCATGAGAAAAAGTCGAAATGACAACCTGTCTGGGTTGCTGTTGACGTACTTGTGCCTCAAAGGGGGTCAGGAAGCAACTCGACGATCGGGTGCACAGTCGCGGCACAGCTTTCCCATATACAACCCCTAGGCGCGGCGCGTTTCATGGATGCATGACTACTCCTCACCCCGACCACGACCGCGGCCTCGAGTTCGACCTCTCCACACTCCTGAGCCGGCGACACGGCCTGGGGATGCTCTTCGGCGCAGGCGCGGCAGCAGCCCTGGCGGCCTGCACGCCAAGTGCGGGCGGTGGCAGCGCATCGCCGTCGAGCACTGCCAGCGCTACTGCCGCCCCCACGGCAAGCACGACGGCGGCCGCGTCGCCTTCCGCATCGGCCACGAGCACGGTGACCCGTGCCTTCGCTGAATGTGGAGTGGAGATCCCGGAGGAGACGTTGGGGCCCTATCCGGGCGACGGTTCCAACGGCCCCAACGCGCTGGAGGCCTCCGGGGTGGTTCGTCGCGACATCAGGTCCAGTTTTGGCGGATCCACCACCAAAGCCGAAGGCGTACCCTTGACAGTTACACTGACGCTTTTGGACAATTCCAACGGTTGCGCCCCCTTGGCCGGAGCCGCCGTCTACGCCTGGCATTGCGATCAGGATGGCAAATACTCGCTCTACGACTCAGGCCTTGAGAACGAGAACTACCTCCGCGGCGTTCAGGAAGCCGACGCCAATGGGCAACTTACTTTCAGCACCATCTACCCGGGTGCGTACAGCGGTCGCTGGCCTCATATTCACTTTGAGGTATTTGAATCCATGAGCAACGCGACGGCGGCCGGGCAGGTCCTCGCGGTCTCCCAAATCGCGCTTACCGAGTCTGCCTGCAAGGAGGTTTATGCGACCTCCGGCTATGAAGCCAGTGCCCGGAACTTCCCGAATACCACTTTGACCTCGGACAACGTCTTTGGGGACGATGGAGGAATATACCAACTGGCGACTATGTCCGGCTCGGTCTCCGGCGGATACACAGCCGCGCTGAACGTCACTGTATAGCCCGGTAAGCACGAGGAGCGGGGGCTAGACTCGGTGGCATGCCTTCGAATGCCTCCGCCGCAATTGACCACATCAAGGACCTCGGTGCGTACGTGTCGGCGTCCCCGTCCAGTTTCCACGCGGTGCACGAAGCCGCACGTCGGCTGGATGCTGCCGGCTTCACCGGATTGGATGAACTGCAGCCGTGGAATGGTGGAGCAGGTAAGTTCTACGTAATCCGCGACGGTGCCCTCATCGCTTGGGTCACACCCGAAAGCGCCGGACCAACCACTGGTTTCAATATCCTTGGTGCACACACGGATTCGCCGTCGTTCAAGCTGAAGCCGAAGCCCACCACCGGCAAATTCGGATGGCTGCAGGCTGGCGTCGAGGTCTACGGTGGACCGTTGCTCAATTCCTGGCTGGACCGGGAATTGCAGTTGGCCGGCCGATTGGTACTGCGTGACGGTACTGAGCACCTGACGGCGACAGGTCCGCTTCTTCGCTTCCCGCAGCTTGCCATTCACTTGGATCGCGGCGTCAATGACAACGGGCTCCACCTTTCCAAGCAGCAGCACATGAACCCCATCTTCGGTCAGGGCGATGCTGCCAGCGAGGACCTTCTGGGATTGCTCGCCGATCGTGTGGAAGGCGCCACTGTTGATGCCGCGGACATCGGCGGTTACGACGTCGTTGTGGCGGACACGCAGGCACCTGCGGTTTTCGGGGCCAAGGGTGAGTTCTTCGCCTCCGGCCGGCTGGATAACCTTTCCTCCACGCACGCGGGGCTTCTGGCGCTGATAGCCCACGCCTCCGCAGCGCCTGCGTCAGGCCCGATCGCCGTCCTCGCAGCGTTCGATCATGAGGAGATCGGTTCCAATTCCCGATCCGGCGCCTGCGGACCCATCCTTGAGGACATCCTGGTGCGCATCTCCGACGGCCTTGGCGCTTCGGTGAGTGAAAGGCGGCAGGCCATAGCGGCGTCGTTCTGTGTTTCTGCGGACGCCGGCCACGCAGTCCACCCGAACTACGCGGAAAAGCACGATCCCGCCAACAGGCCGGTGCTCAATGGTGGTCCACTACTGAAAATCAATGCCAACCAGCGCTACGCCACGGACGCTGCGGGAGCTGCTTTTTGGGCCAGGCTTTGCGCCGAGTCCGGCGTTCCTTATCAGGAGTACGTCTCCAACAACGATCTCCCGTGCGGTTCCACCATTGGGCCTCTCACTGCTACCCGCCTCGGGATCCGGACGGTGGACGTGGGTATCCCGCTGCTGTCCATGCACTCCGCGCGGGAACTGTGCGGAGTGGAGGATCCCAGGAGCCTGGCCACTGTGGTGGAACTCTTTTTCGCCACTTCGGTCTAGGCTGAAGCGTCAAGCACTCATTTCAGGGGTATTACAAAAGTTTCCTATAGGAAACTTTGGATGCTTTGAGGTTTACATTTTGTGCACGGTTCCTGTTTGGGCGTCTTCAAAATGTTTGGTTGCACAGTATTCAGCGCGGTGTAGCAGGTTAGCGTGATGTAGTCATGTGGCCCGTGGCACACCACTGTGGCCAACCCCAAACCCAAAGGACGGCGCAGAACCATGCACGCTGACCAACAGCTTTCCAAGTCCCTGAAGCCCCGACACCTCTCCATGATCGCTATTGCCGGCGTCATCGGAGCCGGACTGTTCGTTGGTTCCGGAGCCGCTATCCAGCAGGCCGGTCCGGGTATTCTTGTTGCCTACCTTGCTGCCGGACTGGTGGTCATCCTCGTCATGCGCATGCTGGGTGAGATGGCTGCGGCCAACCCTGAGACGGGCTCGTTCTCCACCTATGCGGACAAAGCACTCGGCCGTTGGGCCGGCTTCAGCATCGGCTGGCTGTACGCCTGGTTCTGGATCATCGTCCTTGGCATTGAAGCCACGGCCGGTGCGGCCATCATGCATCGCTGGGTTCCCGGAGTGGATCAGTGGATCTGGGCACTCATTCTGATGGTGCTCCTCACGCTGACGAACCTGGGATCCGTGAAGTCCTACGGCGAGTTCGAATTCTGGTTCGCGTCCATCAAGGTTGCGGCAATTGTCATCTTCCTGCTCGCTGGCATCGTTGCAATCCTCGGTCTCATGCCGGGTGTTTCCGCCCCCGGCGTCGCCAACCTCCTGGATCAGGGTGGCTTCATGCCAAACGGTCCGGGCGCAGTCCTGGCCGGCATCCTCGTAGTGGTCTTCTCGTTCTTCGGCGCCGAAATCGCCACCATCGCCGCCGGCGAGTCCGAAAACCCGGTGGATGCCGTCAAGAAGGCAGTGAAGTCCACCGTGTGGCGCATCCTGATCTTCTACATCGGCTCCATTGCCATTGTGGTGACCTTGCTGCCGTGGAACGATGCTTCCGTGGCCAAGAGCCCATACGTAGCCGTCATTGAGCTTTACGGAATTCCGGGTGCAGGCACCATCATGGACATCGTTGTCCTCACCTCGGTGCTTTCCTGCCTGAACTCTGGCCTGTACACGGCCAGCCGTATGCTCTTCTCCCTCTCGCAGCGTGGCGATGCTCCCCGGTCTTGGATGAAGATCTCCAAGCGTGGCGTTCCGGCTGCGGCAGTGCTCGCTTCCACCGTGGTGGGATTCCTCACCGTTGGTGCCAACTACATCGCGCCGGACTCCGTGTTCCTGTTCCTGGTGAATACCTCTGGTGCAATTGCGCTCTTCGTATGGTTGGTGATCGCAACTTCGCAGCTCATCCTGCGCAAACGAATGGGTGCAGCCGCCAAGGATCTCGACCTCAAGATGTGGTTCTTCCCGTACCTTACGTGGATCGCCATTGCGGCCATCGTGGCGCTGATCATCGGTATGGTCATCATCGAATCCACCCGCGAATCGTTGTTCCTTTCGCTGGCGCTGGCCGCGATCGTGGTGGGCATCGGTGTGCTTCGCTACCGCCGGAAGGGTGCCACACCTTCCAACCCGGTGCCCGCCGGGGAAGCTGAGGACGCCAAGATCGGTTCCTGACCGGGTTGGTTTTTTCATAGCGGGACAGCCGCCGTCAATACCCGACGGCGGCTGTCCTGTTTCGTTTTAAGGGCACCGGTGCGCGGCTACTGGGCCAAGCCGATGACCAGGTTGATGGTGACGGCCAGAATGACAGTGCCGAACATGTAGGACAGCAGGCTATGTTTGAGTGCCTCGGCGCGGATCGCGTGATTGCCGAGATTAGTGTCCGACACCTGATACGTCATGCCCAGGCTGGTGGCCAGGTAGGCAAAGTCCGTGTACTGCGGAGGGCGCTCTTGGTTGAAGCTGATGCCGCCCACTTCACCTCCGGACCGTCCATCCTGGCTGTAATACAACTCGGCGTAGCGCAGCGTGAAGAGGGTTTGGACCAGCATCCAGGACAATCCCACGCATGCCAAGGCGAGTGCCGCAGAGGAAAGACGCGTGCCGGTTCCTTGCGTATGCGAATCGACGATGACAGCGGCGACGGCTGCAAGGCTGGCCAGGTTGGCAATCAGAATCAGCACGTCCGTGAGGCCGCGAGATGGGTCCTCGGAGGTCGCGTGCTGCTCGGTCTCTTCCGGATCCAGCCGTGCAATCACCAACCACACCCACGCCACATAGACCAGGGCGGCCACGGCCCAGCCAATTGCCGGAGCTTCCACCCAGTTGTCCAGGGCGCCGGCAACGGCAAAGGCCGAGGCGCCGGCCAGAACCATGACGACAAAGCGCAGCCGGCTCCGCTTCACCCTGACGTTGTGCATGTGCTCACCCTAACCAGCGGGAGAGCTCAAAAGTCCGTTTGCCGTGACGGGTCGCTGGCATCTTGCTCATTGCGCTTTTTGTCGGCCTGCAGGATGCCGTCCCTTACGCCGGAGCGGATCACGAAGTACAAGAAGTAGAGGGCGATCGCGGAGAAGACGACCGTCAGAACCAGGGCGTTCAGTGGTGTGGCATCCATGGCCCCAACCCTAGTGGCAGGCTGTCACGGCAGGCCAAGCCGGTAGGAATCCACGAATTTCCGTTCTTCGTGCTAATGTCTTTGACGCTGTCAAGGAGAAAAACGAAACACTGTTTCTCCTGATCACCTTGCGCGGGTGGCGGAATGGCAGACGCGCTAGCTTGAGGTGCTAGTCCTCGAAAGGGGGTGGGGGTTCAAGTCCCCCTCCGCGCACAAAGAAACCCCCGGAAGGTGATCTTCCGGGGGTTTTGTCGTTTCTGGGCGCTAGGCCCGCCTCGGACGCCCGGCCTAGGACGTCCGGCGTTAGCCGCCCGGCCGGGGTGCGAACATGATGACGCCTACACCCACCATGCAGATGGCGGCGCCGAT
Organism: Arthrobacter sp. TS-15; assembly: GCF_006964045.1. Classification (NCBI taxonomy): domain Bacteria; kingdom Bacillati; phylum Actinomycetota; class Actinomycetes; order Micrococcales; family Micrococcaceae; genus Arthrobacter; species Arthrobacter sp. TS-15. Next base: position 13,618 of record NZ_SDXQ01000009.1, read on the forward strand.
CACGTCCCAGCGATCCGGCCGGAAGCCGTCCATCAGCATTCCCCACGCAAGGGAACCGGCAATGAACACGCCGCCATAGGCCGCCAGGACCCGGCCGAAGTGAGCCTCGGGTTGGAAGGCCGCAAAGAAGCCATAGATTCCCAGCGCCACGACCCCGAGCCCTGCCCACCACCACGCTTTGCCTTCGCGCACGGACTGCCAGATGAGCCAAGCTCCGCCGATCTCTGCGACGGCTGCCAGAACGAAGAGAATGGTGGACTTCAGAATGGTCATAGCCCCAGTATTCCTTGCTGCCCCGCCGGGTTATCCACATACGCAACTTGGCCGGTTTCGGCCGGAGATTCCGCCGAATAGCTTTGAGTGCAGGAGATGCACTAAGATATTGAAGTCTGTGTTACGCCCTCTTGCCGTGTTTTAGGTCGGGGAGCGCCAATGCAGCATCGCAAATGAACCTCCTGTTACGGAAATACCGTAACCGCTTAGCCCAAAGGAGGTGGGTTCACATATGCGTCCTTACGAATTGATGGTAATCATCGACCCCGAGGTCGAAGAGCGTACCGTAGAGTCGTCGCTTCAGAAGTTCCTCAATGTCATCACCACCGATGGTGGAACCATCGAAAAGGTTGACATCTGGGGCCGTCGCCGTCTGGCGTACGACATCAAGAAGAAGTCCGAAGGTATCTACGCCGTGGTGAACTTCACCGCAGCGCCGGCTACCGCCAAGGAACTTGATCGCCAGCTGTCTCTCAACGAGACGATCATGCGCACCAAGATCATCCGCCCTGAAGACCAGAAGGTCGTTGCTGAGTAATCAGCCCCTTCCAATCTTTAACCCGCAGGAACGAACAAGGAGGCAGTAGATGGCAGGCGAAACCACTATTACGGTCATCGGTAATCTCACCAATGACCCCGAGCTGCGGTTCACCCCGTCTGGCTCAGCAGTAGCGAACTTCACCATCGCTTCTACTCCCCGGACCTTTGACCGCCAGTCCAATGAGTGGAAGGACGGGGAAACCCTGTTCCTCCGCGCATCGGTATGGCGCGAAGCAGCCGAGAACGTGGCCGAGTCCCTTACCAAGGGCATGCGCGTCATCGTTTCCGGCCGTTTGAAGAGCCGTTCTTACGAGACAAAAGAAGGCGAGAAGCGCACCGTAATCGAGCTTGAGGTCGATGAAATCGGCCCGAGCCTGCGTTACGCAAACGCCAAGGTCAACCGTACCCAGCGCTCCGGCGGTGGCCAGGGTGGCTTCGGTGGCGGTAACGCCGGTAATTCCGGTGGCTTCGGAGGAGGCGCTCCTGGTGGAAACCAGGGCGGCGGCAACTCCGGTGGAACCTGGGGCGGCAACCAGCCCGCACAACAGCAGGATGATCCTTGGGCGACGCCCGGTGTCAGCAATGCTGGCGGCTGGGGCAATGGCCCGGATTCCGAACCTCCCTTCTAAACACCAAATAAACGTCCGACGCCGGACACTCACCGTAAGTGCCGGAAGGCAACATGGTGACAACCGCCGTCGAACACCACCATCCCGTGGATCAATATCCACGGGCTCCATAGAAAAGGAGCTCCACGATGGCTAAGGCTGAACTCCGTAAGCCCAAACCAAAGTCCAACCCCTTGAAGGCCGCTGACATCACTGTCATCGACTACAAGGACGTAGCACTGCTGCGCAAGTTCATCTCCGATCGCGGAAAGATCCGCGCTCGTCGCGTCACTGGCGTTACCGTTCAGGAACAGCGCAAGATCGCCCAGGCAATCAAGAACGCCCGCGAAGTTGCTCTGCTGCCTTACTCCGGCGCTGGCCGCGGCTAAGGGAAGGGATTAACTAACATGGCAAAGCTCATTCTGACCCACGAAGTAACCGGTCTCGGTGCTGCTGGCGACGTTGTGGAGGTCAAGGACGGTTACGCACGTAACTTCCTGCTCCCCCGCGGCTTCGCTCTGACCTGGACCAAGGGTGGCGAGAAGCAGGTTGAGACCATCAAGGCTGCCCGCGCCGCTCGTGCGCACGCTTCTGTCGAAGCTGCACAGGCACAGGCTCAGGCTCTGTCCTCCAAGAAGGTCAAGCTCGAGGTGAAGGCCGGCGAGTCCGGTCGTCTCTTCGGCACCGTCAAGCCTGCTGATGTCGCTGCTGCTGTTGAGGCCGCTGGCCTCGGCGCCATCGACAAGCGCAACGTTGAACTGCCGAACCACATCAAGTCTGTCGGTTCGTACACGGCCAACGTTCGCCTGCACGAGGATGTTTCTGCTGTCATCGACCTCGAGGTCGTTGCTAGCAAGTAGTCTCTGACTGCAAGGAAGGCCCCCGCTACCGGATTCCGGTGGTGGGGGCCTTTTGCTTCCCCCAACTGGCGGGGGATTACGGTGTGTGGAGCTCCTCCATGACGTGCTTGTAGCCGGTTCGGATCATCTGAGCCAGAACGTCCCGGTCCACGTCATCGAGCTTGTTGACGTAGAGGCAGGCGGCCCCGGTCTTGTGCTTGCCGAGTTCGGGTAGCAAACGGTCTGCATCGGGACCGTAAGTGAGTCCGTACAGCGCCAGGTTGGTCTTGCGCGGAGAGAACCCGACGGCGGCTGAGTCACCCTCGCGGCCGCTCTCGTACTTGTAGTGATAGCTACCGAAGCCGACGATTGACGGGCCCCACATGACGGCTTCCTGGCCGGTGATGTCGCGCATCATTTCCAGCAATTCAAAGCCGTCCTCGCGCCGCTTGGGGTGTTCCACCGCGGCCAGGAATTTTTCCACGGAGACGTCCGTGGGTTGAGTCTTGTTCTCTGCCATAGGGGTAGTGTGACAGATGCGCCACGGGTGCGTCAGCACATCGGGTCAGCACCCCGGTGATAGCCTTCAGCGGTGACTTCAGAAGCCCTGCGTATTCGCCCGTTCCACCAAGTAGACGTCTTCTCTGAGGTCCCGTACCTTGGCAATCCGCTCGCGGTGGTGGTGGATGCCCTAGGCCTCAGCACGGAAGTGATGCAACACTTCGCCAACTGGACCAACCTCTCCGAGACGACGTTCCTGTTCCCTCCCACCC
>NZ_SDXQ01000053.1:0-3473 GCF_006964045.1 Arthrobacter sp. TS-15
AACAGTGAGAAGTTCGCGTGAATTTTGACGCTTTTGGCGTGAACTTGAGCATGCCCGGGGGTTGCGGCGGGTGTTGGTGCTCAGGTTCGGGGAACTTGTTCGCCCTCAAGGGTGAGATCCGGGTGCTCGACGGTGTTGAGGTAGCGGGTGGCGCCTTCGACGCTGAGCCCGAACAGGTCGCAGATGCGGCGGACGTCGCCGCCGGTCGCGTGGATCTCGTGCAGGATACGGTCCTCGCGCAGCGCCTGGGGCCGCAGCGTCAATCCGGTCCAGGGGTACTGGCGGCTAACGGGGAGGAGCCTGGGCGCCGTACGCCGGTTGATGAGCAGGTGCGGGTTGGCACTGCCTGGCCAGGTCCGGTTGCGCTGGTCGAGCCAGGCTGCCAGGCGGGTGCGCACGGGCGCGGCCAGCGGGATGTCGCGGGTGCCGAGTATCAGGTGTCCGTCGCTGATGTCGGTGAGCCGCAGCTCGCTGAGCTGTTTCTTGGTCAGCGCGTGGAAGGCGACCAAGGCAACGGCGAGGGCGACCACCGGCTTCGGGGAGTTCAACTCTTCGCGGATCACTGCGGCGTCCAGGGCGAGCGGGATGGTGCTGGTCTTCGGGGACGCCTTCATCCCGCGGGTCGGATTCGCGAAGATGAGCCGGCGGCCTTTCAGGGTCGTGAAGAGCGATTTGAGCCCGTTCCCGGCTATGTGGCGGCGGGCCGTCGTTTCGTCCAGTGCGGCTGTGATGTCGGCGCGGGTGACCTCGGCGAAAGACTGGAGGCCTGCCTCGGCCCAGGCGTGGATGATGGGTTCGATGCCCAGGATGTGGGCCCTGATGGTCCCTGGGTCGCGCGGGATCTGCCGTGGCGCCTGGTGTGCGCCGTTGGTCAGGACTTGCAGCCACACCTCGAGCTGGTCCTTCATGACCGGCGGCAGGGTGCTGGTCTTGGCAGCGAAGTAGCGTTCGATCCGGGTTGGCCGGTCCTCGATAAGCAGGCCTGCCGCGGCCAGAACGTCGATCGTGGAGATGACGTTGCCGGAGTATTGGCGCAATTGGAGGACGTCGGTGGCGCGGATCTTCGCGGTCGGGCTGAGCCGGAAGCCCTGCAGCAGCCGCAGCGATCGGGTCACGTCGTTGCGTTGCCGCTTGCTCCAGCCGGCCCTCGCGGCGTGTTCACGGACGATGGCGGCGCAGTAGCGGGTCAGGTCTCTGTTTTCGAGGCGGGCACGCGCTGCGAGGGCCGCGGGATCGGGCGCCATATCGAACAACGGCATCTGCACGCCGTAGTCGGCAGCCGAACCCGTGCCGGGCGGGTTGTTCTTGTCCCGCCGCTTCCATGGGGCGCGTTGTTCCGGGCTCAACGGCGGTGCGCCCCGGCGTGCGGAGGTCATGTTGGCGAAGAAGAGTTGGTGCCCGGCCTGATTCGCGCCGGCCAGGTCCAGGCCATGTCCGGGCTCCTGGAGCATTCGGGCCTGTTCCAGACACAGCCGGCAGGCCCGCCGCTCCCCGATACGGGCCGCGCGCCCGCAAAAGTCGCAGATTCCTTCCGGGTTGTGGGAGCGCCACCAACGACACTGCCAGCACGTCCAGTTGTAGCGGCGGTAGACACCCCACGCCAGACAGCCCTTGCACGAGCCTGGGTATTGCGGGCTGCCGGGATGGCAGCTGGCGCACATGCCTTGGCTGAAGTAGCCCGCGTTGGTGCCGCACTTGGAACACGGGGGCGGGATGAACGGGCCGCCGGGAAGGCAGTCATAGCAATAGTCCACCCGAGGGTGGACCCACGCGACACGGTTGATCTGGCAGTGGGGGCACATCGATGGCGGCCGCAGCGCCGCCGTCGGGCCCGGGGCGGGACTCACAACAGCCCTGCCTATAGGGGCGGCTCGGACCGTGGCCTGCCGAATCTCGGCGTGACGACCGGCGATACCCCGCCATTGCCGGCGCCGTGGTCCTGGTTATTGCCATTGACGGTCTCGGTCGCGCGTGGACGACGTGCAGCGACCTTGTCCGGCTCGGGACTCATCAGGTCCGTCGGCGTGCACTTTAACACTGAGCAGAGCACGTCGAGCTCCTCGAGTCTCATCGTCGCCGGTGTCCCGGCCCACCACGAGGACATCTTCCCGGCACTGATCTCCAGCCCGGCATCGGCGAGCATCCGGCGCATCTGCGCCGACTTCCAGACCCCGCGTTCGGCGGCTCTGATCCGCAGGTTCCACAGCACGGCCTCATCCTTCCTTTTGTGTGGTCGCGAAGCGGGACTCGACCCGCTCATTGGCGTTCTTCCAGGCCAGTTCGACGTGCTCGCTGCGCACGTGGATGTAACCCGAGGTAGTCGCGAGCCACTGATGCCCCAGCAACTCCTGGAGGGCCTTGATGTCCATCCCGGCCCCGTACAGCGAGGAGGCGCAGTAATGCCGCAGAACGTGGGGCGTCATCCGTCCCGACCATGCCGGCAACCACTGCTCGACCTGCAGCCCCAGGCTGCGCCGCAGCGCGTTGGCACCGACCCGGCCGCATCGTCCCAGCTCGCGGTCGAACCGCTCCGAGGGGAGCAAAGGCGCATCGGGATCGGCCCAGTCCTCGCCGTACTGGTGTCGGACCTCGCCCAGCCACCAGTCGATCAGCTCGGCCGCGCCGTTGATCGCGGGCACCAGACGCGGCTTCGGGCCACGGCCGTGGGCTCCCTTGCCGAACCGGACGTGGAGCTTGCCGAACCCGCCCAGGTCCGGGCGCCAGTCACGGATGTCGAGCATCACCGTCTCGTTGATCCGCAACCCGAGCCGACGCCACAGCGAGGCAGCGAAGTAGTCCCGCGCGGCGGGCAGATACTTGCGCGCCTGCGGGATCGAGTGCCGCCAACAAGTAAAGAACGTGTCGATCTCGGCATCCGACGGCGGCACTCTGACGTTGCCCAGCGCCGCCCCGGACTGGCGGTTGAACTCATCGATGGGCTGCTCGACCAGCACCCCGGCCACCCGATGGATCCGGCCCTGATAACGGCTGATCATGAACTCGTAAAACAGCGCCAGTGTCCCGGCCTTGCCGGCCCTGGTGCTCACACTGCGACCCAGCCTGCGTTGTTCGGCCAGGAACCGGTCGGCATCCTGACAGGTCGCCGCCCACAGCGGGCCCGTCACCGAACGGGCGAACTCAATAATCGTCGCCCGGGTATTGCGGATATGCGAGTCACTCAAACCAGCCGCTGCCATCGCCAGCGCGTACTGGTCGACGATCTCCTGCTCGAAATCCTCGGCCGCCTGCACACTCCAGAACGCCGGATCCATGGCGCCGCCACCGGGCAACGCCACCAGCACCATCAGCTACCAACTTCAGAAGGAGCGAGCATGCGTCGACATTACGCCCAAACCGTCACTCTCGTCGATGGTTCGTCGATTCGGGCCCCAAGGGGCTCCGAACCGACATCACCTGCTCAAACACGAATCCCGGCCGCAGAACAGGCCAACGAACCTGAGCGAATAGAGATA